>JAEUUR010000447.1 GCA_016787465.1 Saprospiraceae bacterium
CTATTTTGTAAAACCTGTGCGGATCGTTTCGGTGGTTGGCGACGATTTTCCGGAGGAAACATTGGAGTACCTCACCAAGCGAGGGGTCGATTTGTCGGGTCTTCAGGTAAAGCCGGGAGAAAAGTCATTTTTTTGGGCAGGGCGCTACCACAAGGATATGGTGGGCCGCGATACGCTCGATACCCAACTCAATGTGCTGGCTACGTTTAATCCGGCGTTGCCTAAAAAATTTAAAGACTCGCAGTTTTTGATGTTGGGTAATCTCATGCCATCCGTTCAGATGCAGGTGCTCAAACAATTGCCGAAACGTCCAAAACTGGTGGTACTTGATACCATGAACTATTGGATGGATTCCGCGTTGCCCGAATTGAAAGCTGTATTGAAAAAAGTGGATGTCCTGACGATCAATGACGAGGAAGCGCGGCAGCTCTCTGGCGAGCACTCTTTGTTGAAAGCCTCGCGTGTGATTCACAAAATGGGCCCTAAATACCTGATCATCAAAAAAGGGGAACACGGAGCTTTGCTTTTTCACAACGGACGTATCTTTTTTGCACCGGCGTTACCTCTGGCCGAAGTAATAGATCCGACCGGGGCCGGCGATACCTTTGCCGGAGGATTTATTGGTTGGCTGGCAAAAACCGGCGACCTGTCGTTTGATAATATGAAACGCGCCGTGATTTATGGCTCGGCGATGGCCTCCTTCTGTGTCGAAAAATTCAGCATCGAACGTTTGAAAGGACTTACGCCGGCCATGATCCATAAACGCGTACTTCAATTCGCGGAACTGGTTCATTTTAAACCGACAATCACCCCCTAGTGGTGAACCAACTTAGTTTCTGAAAATCAATCAAATTAATTAATAAATTTTACTGATCAAATTAATCCTCGTTTATGTTTGAAGACTTGCTTGGGAATCTCCAAAAACAACAGGAAGAAATGCAGCAAAAATTGGCCGGTATAAGCGTCACGGCCGATTCAGGCGAAGGCGCTGTGACTGTCACCGCCGGCGCTGATTTGAGCATTCAAAATATCAAAATCGATGCATCGAAGTTGGATACAAGCGATGTTGAACAATTGGAAGATCTGATTCTGGTGGCTGTGAATGAAGCCCTCGATGCGGCCAAAAAAGCGGCCGCTAAAGAAACAGGTAAGCTTTTCGAAGGGCTCATGCCCCCGGGCGGGTTCTAAATATCAAATCCCCAACGCCATCGGGCCGCGTTCCGTTTTTGAGGCGTATCTTTGCATAACGTTCAAGGAGAAGTTAAACACTTTTCCATGGCAAAATCCGTTTATTCAGTTCTGACATCAACCACAAACCTTTTGGCGCGGATGCGATTGTATATCCTTACCTTTTCCATGATTTGCCTGGCATTCTGTTTGCCGGCTCAAACTGTTTCCGATAAATTGGAAGCATATTTTTCCTTCGATAACTGCAAAGGCACCGACGACAGCGGCAATGGATCCATCGCTGCTCTGAAAGGCAATATTGCCTGCGATTGTGGTATTCTGGATTCTGCCATGCGGTTTGCTGATCTCAACGACTCCATTAATGTGGCCGGGCCATTTGCTGATATTTTCACCACCAGTGATTTCACCATCAGTTTTTATATTCGACCGCCAGATGGCCAAAATCAGGTGAACTCACAACTGATCATGGCAAAACAAGACACCTGCAGCCTGGCAAATGCCTTCTGGGTGCGTTATGTGCCGAAATACAACCGCCTTTCGTCGGGCATCAGTGAAAATGATTCTGTATTGGCCACGGTAACCGCCGAACTCGACGATAACCCTTGCTGGCAGTTTATTACCTTGACAAGAAGCAATACGGTATATTCACTTTACGTAAACGGGAAATGGCGCGATTCGAAAACTTCAGCCGCGCGTATCGACCTGAAAAACAATGCGCTGTTGCAAATTGGCGGTAAGGTTTGTCCGCTCGACAACCCTTACATCGGAATGTTTGACGAACTGCGGTTTTTCAGCAAAGCCCTGAGTGAAAAAGATATTGCCAAATATTACTATCGGGCAGATCAAATTTTAAACCGTGACACCCTGGTGTACCTCGGAAATTCATTTCAGGTATCACTCTCTGAATTTTGTGCAGATGATTTTACCTGGTCGCCCACCGACGGCGTATCAGACCCAACGATCAAAAATCCGGTCATTACTCCTACCGACTCCACCTACTATTCTGTGCAAATTGAATACGCCGACGGCTGCCTTGCTATCGATTCGATTTATGTAAAAGTAATTGATCCAAAAACCCTGGATTGTGAACTGGTGTTCATACCAAATGCTTTCACACCCAATGGTACCCCCAATTTGAATGATAAATTTGGTATCAGCAACCCGTTCGCAATCAATGAGTTTATCTCTTTTGAAATTTTTGACCGTTGGGGGGGGCGTGTTTTTAACGCTGAAACACCTTTTGATGCTTGGGACGGCACTTCAAATGGAGAACCCGTGAATCCCGGTGTTTATTTGTATCGCTTGCGGTACAAATGCAATGGAGGAGAAAGGGTAAAAAATGGAAGTTTGACGTTGCTTAGATAACCAACTACCTAATTCCATTATCCAGTATCCAACATCCAGTATCCCAAAAATAAAAGCCCGGTGCGTATACCGCTCCGGGCTTTTTCACTAAACCATTTCTATTGTATGAAGCATTTATAAAATAGCTAAACCCGTGCCAAAATTATCCGGAGGTATCACTTTAAGAAAATTTAACATTTCGAAGAAATGAACAAATTTTGAACAAACCTTGAACTTGTGGTTGGGCAATCGAACATTGGACTTTTGTGGCATCTTTTTCACTATACCAAACTGTTCAACCATGAAGCGTTTTTTGAAAATTATCCTCTATGCCCTGTTATTTGCCGGAATTCTAATTGCCGCAGCGGCAGCATACTTTTACTTCAAAGGTGTTCCCACGTATCCCTACGACATTCCACAAGATGTTGCATCGCTGCAAGTGAAGCCCGACAGCATGCGCATAGCCCGAGGCGCCAAAATTGCCACCTTGTTGTGCAATGAGTGCCACCGCGGTGAAGATGGAAAACTAACCGGACGGTTTATGCCGGATATTCCAAGTGAATTGGCGCCGGCGTATTCCTTGAATATCACCCAGGATCAAACGCATGGAATTGGCAATTGGTCGGATGGAGAGATCTACTATTTCCTCCGCACCGGTATCCGTAAAGATGGAAGCTGGGCGCCGCCATTCATGCCAAAATTCCCCTTGATGGCCGACGAGGATCTGTACGCCGTCATTGCATGGCTGCGTTCAAACGACCCGGCCCTCGCTGCCGATGCGCGCGAGTTTCCCCCGAACAAATGGAATCTGTTAGTGAAATTCCTGGCCAACGTAGCCATATTCCCTCCTGCATACCCAGAAAAAACAATCACTATTCCAGACACCACCGATCAGGTTGCTTTCGGGAAATACGTTGCTGATGGACTTTGTGCCTGCTACGGCTGCCATTCTGCCGATTTCACGAAACAAGATCCTATCCATCCGGAAAAAAGCCTGGGCTTTTACGGTGGAGGCAACCCGATGCTCAATTATGAAGGGGAATTGGTGCCGTCAGCGAATATCACCATGGACAAAGAAACCGGTATCGGAAACTGGAGCGAACAAGCCTTTATCGACGCTGTGAAATTCTGCAAGAACCCCAGAGGTGGATTGCTCAAATATCCCATGTTCCCTCATACCACCCTATCCGACCAGGAAGTCAAAGCAATATGGGCTTACCTGAAAACAGTGCCAACTATAAAAAACGAGAGGAAGTGATGAATGGCAAATGAAATTGGAAATTGGGGAAATTGGAAATTTTTGCAATTCCCCAATTCCCAATTTCCCCATCTTCCAATTAAATTCCAACTACATATCCAACCTGCAGGATAAATGGGTTGGCGTGCGCGTCAACGTTTTCGTGGGAGGAAAAATCGCTTAGGCCGTATTGGTGCCGTAATTCAACTTTGAACCCGCTTTTCCCAGCGATAGGAAACTTGGCGCCGATCCCAAAATCAGTGGAAAGCATGTTTTTTCTGTAATGCTCAGCTTCGATATCTAAATCTTGTTTTTCAGGATTGTCTCCTTCCACCAGATGATCCGGGTATACTGCCCAGGCTTTTGTCAAATATTGACCGCTAAGGCCAGCACAGAAGTAAAAGTTGTTGAAAGATTTGAACGGAGAGAAGTGCATCAGCAAAGAGCCTTCCCAATATTGAAACCGCTGTTGAATAGTTCCATACTTGGTTCCGGTTCCAATATTGCTTTCAATATCAAGCGCACCGCTTTTTATTTGCGCACCTATATCCGAGCGAAGTGAAAATTGGGGATTGAATTTCCATTCGATGGTACCAGCGGCACGAAAGCCAGGTGCAGGACTGTAGCCAAGATCGGTATCCAGCGATTTAATGTGCCATTTAAAATAAGTGAGGTTTGCGCCGGCTACAACGCCAACCGAAAGTTGAGCGTGAATGTTCGAAATGGCCGTCAAAAAGAGCGTGATAATCAGTAGTTTCTTCATGTTCGATGAATTGTTTGATGTTTAGTTTCGGAAAATATAGATGAAAATTTCATGGTTTCGGTTGCTTGGGTTGTCAAAAGTTTGCGACAACCATACAACTTCCTACTTTTGGTTTTCGTTTAGAGCATCCGCCTGTTCATAAAAATTTCAACAGAACTTTTCATGCGCGCCCTGATCATTGCTTTTTTGACGCCGTTTTGCGGATTTGCTCAAAATTTTACAACACTTCATAATACTTCTGAAAAGGCGTTGTCTGCCTATAATGAAGGGATTCGGGAGGCTTCCAAAGGTGAAAGTGCCATCGCACAGGGCTTTTTTGAAAAGGCAATCAAAATTGACCCTAAATTCATTGATGCCAAACTCGCGCTCGCCGATACCTACATCGATTTGCGCGACTACTACAAATCCGAACAATACTTCGAAGAAGCCCTCGCGCTTGATTCCACCTATAAACCGGTTGCATTTCTTTTCCTTGCAAAGGTTGAGTGGGATATTGATAAATTCGATGAATGCGCCATTCACACTGCCAGCTACCTGAACAGCAAACCTGCCAATGAACGCAATAAAAAGACCGCCAAACATCTGTTGGCTTGCGCTCAATTCGCAGCAAACGCCGTCAAAAACCCGGTGCCATTCAACCCTAAATCGGTTGGCGATGGTATCAATTCCAAGTCAAGCGAATATTTCCCGTCTTTGACCGCCGACGGACAGACGATGATATTCACCCGACTACCATACAGCGATGAAGATTTTTACAGCAGCACCCTGAAAGACGGAGCGTGGCAAAAAGCCGAACCTCTCGAAGGTGTGAATACCAACCAGAACGAAGGCGCGCAAGCTATAAGTCCCGATGGTTCATGGTTGGTTTTCACGGCCTGCAACCGTGACGGCGATGGCTCGCAAGGCAGTTGCGATTTGTATTGGTCGCAATTTAAAAACAATGCCTGGACAAAACCGGTACCATTCAGTAATACCATCAATTCTGGCGACTGGGAGGCCCAGCCCACCATTGGCGCCGATAATAAAACCATCATTTTTAGTCGCGGAAGAGGTGGTACGAATGGAAATATTTCTCTGTGGCAAACGATTCGCCAACCCGGCGGCAAATGGTCGAAACCCGAAAAATTGCCGGCACAGATCAATGTCGGTGGCAAAGTACACACCCCGTTTCTGCACCCCGATGGGCAAACCTTGTATTTCGCTTCCGACAGCTTGCCCGGAATGGGAGGCAGCGATATTTTTTTCTCTCGCCGCCAGCCCGATGGGTCATGGGGTACGCCTGTGAATATAGGTTATCCGATTAATACGAAAGGCGAAGAAGGGATGCTTGTGGTGAGTCTCGATGGACGAACAGCATATTATGCCACCGACCGCCCTGGCGGCGCAGGTAGTTTGGATATTTATAGTTTCGAGCTTCCCGAACATGCACGCCCGCAGCCGGTCACGTATGCGCGTGCGCGTGTAACCGATGCAATTACAGGGTATCCCATCATAGCCAAAGTGGATTTTATTGACCTCAAAACCGGTCAGTCTTATGTGGCAACTAATACCAAAAGCGACGGAACAGCGCTGGTTTGCTTGCCAGCCGGCAAGGATTATGCGCTAAACGTGACCAAAGACAAATACCTGTTTTACTCCGAAAATTTCAACCTGACCGAAGCAGCTACCGTACAACAACCATTTTCACTGGAAATCAGTTTGCTGCCCATTGCGTTAGATACGGTCAGCGGCCTCACTGCGGCAGCTGGAAAACCAATTGTGCTTCGAAATGTTTTTTTTGAAACAGGCTCGGCAGCGCTGCGCGCTGAATCAGCGGCAGAACTCGACCGGCTAGTGGCTTTGCTGAACCAGATACCTCAATTGAAAATCCGAATCAACGGCCATACTGACAATGTGGGCAACGACGCCGACAACCAACTTTTGTCGGAACAACGTGCCAATGCAGTGCTTGATTACCTGATCGCCAAAGGCATCGATGCTACCCGGCTTCGGTTCAAAGGATTTGGCGAAAGCGCACCGGTGGAAACCAACGATACTTCAGAAGGCCGGGCCAGAAACCGGCGAACAGAATTTGAAATTTGGCAATAAACATGACGAAAACCTTTTTTTGCATCGACGCGCATACGTGTGGGAATCCTGTTCGCCTGGTAGCCGGCGGCGGCCCGCTGTTGGATGGCGCCAATATGAGTGAAAAACGTCAGCACTTTCTCAGAGAATACGATTGGATCAGGAAGGGACTGATGTTTGAACCGCGTGGTCACGACATGATGAGCGGCAGTATTTTGTACCCGCCGCACGACCCTGCCAACGACGTGGCAGTGTTGTTCATCGAAACCAGCGGCTGTTTGCCCATGTGCGGACACGGCACCATCGGCACCGTCACTATTGCACTGGAACAAGGGCTCGTTTCACCTAAAATACCCGGCCAACTCAGGCTTGAAACACCGGCCGGACTGGTCAAAATCAGTTATACCCAGGAAGGTAGGAAGGTAAAATCGGTTCGCCTGACCAATGTGCCGGCTTTTTTAGCCGCCGAAAATTTAGAGGTAGATTGTCCCGATCTTGGAAAACTGATCGTAGATGTGGCTTACGGCGGCAATTTTTACGCCATCGTCGATCCGCAACAAAATTTCCCGGGATTGGAGCATTTCCGAGCGGAACAACTGATTGCGTGGGCACGGGAAATGCGGAAGCGAATCAATGAAGTACATACGTTTGTTCACCCCGAGAACCCCACGATTCGCGGCTTAAGCCATATTTTGTGGGCCGGAAAACCCCTCGACCCCAGCTCTACAGCCCGAAACGCCGTGTTTTACGGAGATAAAGCCATCGATCGTTCGCCTTGCGGCACAGGCACCAGCGCGCGCATGGCGCAGTGGTATCACAAAGGTCTGCTAAAGCCCGGCGATGTGTTCATCCATGAGAGTATCATAGGCTCCAAATTTATCGGGCGGATTGAAGAAGAAACCTCTGTGGAAGGAAAACCGGCCATTCGCCCCAGCATCGAAGGGTGGGCTGTCGTTACCGGCTACAACACGATTTTATTCGATGATGATGATCCCTACGTGCACGGGTTCCAGGTAATTTAATCCTTCGACACTTCTGGAAACCACTACGCCGATTTTTTAACAAACACCGATTTCCCCCTCTTTTTGGGTTAACAATTGCATCATGACACAAATCCAAGCCTTCGAGTTCAACCCTTTTGCTGAAAATACCTACGTGGTGTGGGATGAAACGCGTGAGTGCGTCATTTTCGACCCCGGATGTTATTTCAAAGAAGAAGAAGTTTTGCTGCGAAATTTCATCGAGGAACATCAATTAAAACCAGTTCGTCTCATAAACACACATTGCCACCTCGATCACGTGTTCGGCAATCAGTTCGTTTCAAAAACCTGGGGATTAGATTTGGAAATACACGAAGGAGAATTACCAGTGCTTGAACGGTTTACCGTGGTTTGTCAAACCTACAATATACCCATCAACGCGCCACAGCCTGCGGCAACCCGCTTTTTGAACGAAGGCCAGTGGGTAGAATTTGGCCATTCCCGCCTGGAGGTGCTTTTTACGCCCGGCCATTCACCTGCCAGCATCTCGTTTTATTGTAAAGAATCGGGCTTTCTCGTTGCAGGCGATGTATTGTTTTTGGAAAGCATCGGCCGCACAGATTTGCCCGGCGGCGATTTTGACACGCTGATCAACAGCATCCGCACCAAGCTTTTTGTACTTCCCGGCGAAACGCTGGTTTACCCCGGCCATGGGCCGGCAACCACCATCCGGCATGAGATGGAGTACAATCCGTTTTTATAAGGTTCGTAGGAGGCCAAAGCGTTGAAACAATTCTTTGAGACCTTCCTGAACACTTAAATTTTCATTTGAAAAGAGTACACATTTTTTGAGGAAAACCTGGGGCTTAGTTCTTTGAAATATCGGAAAAAGAAAAATGGAGGGGAAATTTGTGGTTCCTAATCATAAAATCCCCCCTTCCATGCGCCAAAGCGCCCACAAAGATAT
>JAEUUR010000470.1 GCA_016787465.1 Saprospiraceae bacterium
TACCGCTTTCTTGTTGGAAAAAACACCGGAGTTTGATGTAGAAACTGCTTTGAAGGAACTTCATTTCGGTATTCACGGTCAGCAAGACGCGAAACGTCAGACCGATGAGCTCCCCCTCCGCGCCATGAACGCCTTTAAAAAACAAGGGTATGCGTTTTTTAAGCTGATGTTCGAACCTTTTGCCACAAGGTTGCCCAAATCTTTATTAATCGCGCCACACGGCATTTTAGCGCTTTTGCCCTTTGATGCGTTGCTCATGCAAGACCCGGGCGCTAATCTACAATACGGATTGTTCGAATACCTGGGGAAACACCATCCCATCTCATACGCATACTCCATATCGCTTCACCAGGAGTTGAAACAATCCAGTCTGGCAGTGCAAACGGTCGATCAATTGGTAGGTTTTGCGCCGGAATTTGTGAACCCGAAATCAACCAATACCGCCGGTAGCAAAAGTATTGATTCGCCGAATTTCGCCCCGATACCTCATTCAAAAATTGAAGTTGAAACGATTGTTAAAAAGAAACAAGGGAAAGGATATTATGGCAATCAGGCTACCGAAGCGAATTTTATCAAAGCAGCCCCCGAGGCTCAGATCATTCACATTTCAACACATACCTGGTGGGAGCCTAAAACCGGGTTGCCCTGTATCGTTTTTCAACCCATCCCCGATCAGGAGGAAAACGAATTTTTGTTCCCCAATGAAATTTATCCATTGCGTTTGAAAGCAGATCTGGTGGTGTTTTCAGCCTGTGAAACAGGGATCGGACCCGTTGAGGCGGGAGGTGGTATTGCCAGCCTGGCCAGGGCATTTTCGTTTGCAGGCGCCCGAGGGTTGGTTACCACTTTGTGGAAAGTGGACGGGTTGCAAAGCAAAGAGCTGATGACGCTTTTTTATGAAAAGAAAACCCCTCAATCAAGTTATTCGGAGGCATTGTGGCGAGCGAAAAACGCGTATCTGGAAAAGTTCCCGGAATACGTCGCTCCATATTATTGGGCCGGGTTTAACCACGTTGGTGGGAATTAATTTAGGTGACCATTCCGCATATTGGGTGTTCGATATTTCAGCACAAGTACCCAATATGCGGAATTACAGTTCTTAATTTATTCCTTTGAGAAAAGCGGCATAAACCTTTTTTAAAGCCATAGCATCCTTGCGATATTTATGATGGCGGTTGGCCTTGATGGTATCGAACAGCTGATTGGCCGCTAGGGTATCAAGCGGCACGCGGCATAATTCGGCCAACAAGCCGTACCATTCGGCCGATTCTTTATTCAGGCTGCCCGACTGAGCGACGAGCTTGAAATCGCGGGCCGCCTCATCGTATTTCCCGAGGTTAAAGGCAGCATGCCCCCTTAAATAAATTGAGATCATGCGCTGATCGACATCCGGTGTTTGCAACAATTCATAAGCGCGTTTATAGTTTTTGGCATCAAAGGCCAGCGCTGCCAGATCGTATTTGGACGAATCCGGGCCGTCTGTATCAACGCTTTTAGGTCCGACTTTGAATGCTATTACGGTATAATTTTTCCGGGCTGCAGACGCAAGGCGAGGCGGCGGATCGACTACGATACTGTTTTTTTCTTGTGTGGGCTGGTCGGTGGTCAAACTGTCGTGAATGGTTTCGGTTATTTGGTTTTCATGCTTCGCATTTTTTCCAGGATCTTTATAATAATACGTCACCGTACCAACTATGGAAGCAAAAACCACCAAACCCAAAATCAGCCAGACTCGCTTTCGCCGTTGAGCCAATTCTTCTGCGCGCAGGTTTTCACGGAGTTTATTTTTGAGGGCCATATCTGCAGCCATTCGCTCCAGGGCAATGATTTTAACCATTTTTTGGAGCGTTTCATCGGCTTTGACAAGCTCGTGAAAGGTTTGCCATTCATGGTCAGGAAGATCACGGTCCAAATAGGCTTGTATCTTCGATTCAAGTTCCGCGTCAATTTTCATAGTGAAACCGAATTAAGTCCGTGAGTTCATCATCTTTTCCCATAAGCGAGCGCAATTCATCCAGGCATTTCGACTTTTTGGCTTTGACAGAGCCCTTGTTGGTTGCCCCAATGATTTGAGTGATTTCTGCCATTTTATACTCTTGAAAAAAGAGCTCCAATATTTCTTTACATCCCTCTTTTAATAACGCCATTTTTTGGCTCAGTTTTTCTTCCGTGGCTTTCCGGTTCAAATTCGAAAAAATCAGGTGTTCAACATGTTCAGGAAACTCGTCTGCATACACTTCCAGTTGCGTTTTGTCTTTTTCCAGGTATTCAAACAGGGCATTTCGAAAGATCTTATAAAAGTAGCCATTGAAATTTTCCCCTTTAAAATTTCCCCGTATCAGACTTCTTTTTAACCGGATCACGGCATCATAATAGACGTCGTCTTCAGTTACGTAAGGCAATTTGTCGACCCATTTAACATATAAACTATGCATGCCGGACTTTAATTCTTTGCGGTTTTTCAGACTCATGATCGCTTTGCTTTCCCTCCGGCCACCCTGCATGAGTCCGTCTATGATTTCCTGATCTGTCATATAAGTAGGGCGTGTGATTAAAAAGGTACTGAAAATAGCCGTTTTTTTTATAGATAAATTTGCCTATGCGCTAAGGTACACATTCCAATCAAACCATTCCGGCCTGTAATTCCAGCACTTTTTTCCAACGGGCAAAAAACCGTTCGCCCATGGCGTTGCCCACTTCCAGTACGGCTGTTTGCAGGTTTTCAATGTTGGTGCGATGCGGTTCGCTGAAATGGTTGAATTCGATCACCGGCCCCATGAACATCTCGCGCACCTGCACCTGAGCCGCTTCCGGAAGCCATTCGAGCGAGGGCATTTCTTTAAACAGCCTTCTCAGGGCCGGCATCTGCTCGGTGTGCAACGCTTTGAAGCGGTGGGTGAGTTCGGTAGAAATATAAAAGTCGTTGGCTGCCAGCAGGTGAAAAGTCACCAGGATTTCATGACCTTCTTTAAAAAAGATTTCTTTATACCCATTCATTTCATGGAGGGCATCATAGTCGTCTTTTAGTTCAAGTGCCTGAGCGGGTTTTGTTGCCATCGCATGTGCATAAAAGCCGCTGATGGTTTCGGCGTCGCGTTTTTTCCGCAGTTCAGTTGCTGTTTCGAGGTCTTTTTCAAGGATTCGGAGCACTTCATGCGCCTGGTTTTTCGCATATTTGGCGCCGTCGAAATCGAAACTTTTCGTATCGATCTGGCCGCCTTGAATGGCTTTCAGCACCTCGATATCCTGATGGAGTACTTGAATTTCATCATCCAGGTTTTCTGCAAAAAACGCTTCCCAGGCTTTGTTCTCGAAGGCTTTGGCGCTCGCTGATGTTTTAATTTCAGGCCATGTGGAAGTGTCGGCTACGTGCCCGTCGAAATAACCGCGGTATAGTTTAGGAAGGTCGTTTTTGACTTGTTCCTCGCGAATATCCTTCACAAAAGTTTCGTTTTCAATGGCATCTACCTTGATGTCGACGTTGCGGTATAAAAAATCAGTTAATTCCTGCTGACGCTCTTCGGGGTTTTGAAACAACAGCCAGGCGCTTTGCTCCATTTCAATGCCTTGCAGGTTGAGTGCGTTTAAATTTTCTTCGCGCTCTTCCCGTGTCGGGTGCGATGCCCATTGATCTTTAAAATTAATGCGCGATTTCTGCCGGCTTTCGATGAAATCGCGGGTGATGATTGCGATACCTTTTTGAACGGGCAGGTTAAATAACTGTGCAAGGTGCGAGGCCACTTCCTTTTGACCGACGTACGCGTTGCGAGGCGCAAGTTTATCGTTCAGTAATTTGTTCAGTTTGTCGATGGTTTGCTGGTAGGTAGCTGCGCCGAATTCTACCTGTCGAAGTGCCTGGCTCATGTTATTGCTGCCTGAAACGGAGGCGGCAATGGTATCGGCATGGAATTCCATTTCCCTCGACAAGCCCAAATATTGTTTATTGACAATGCCATACATGCTTCGCAACACCCACTGTACACCCTGCACGATATAAACAGCCAACTGAACAAAAAATGTAATGATGCTGGATATAGATGCCAAACCGTTTGCTGCCGATACCCAACTGGTGTTGTTGTACAGCATGTTGAAAATCACGCGGTTAACGTAATAAACATAGCTGCCCAGGCTCATGCTTTTTTGAGAAAAATGGCCGAATTCGTGGGCCAGCACCGCTTTAAAACCGCTGAGCGTCAGCGAATTGGTAAGCCCCAGCCCGATGTTCAAGTTTTTACGGGTAGGTAAAAACAGGCTCCAGAAGCTGGATTGGTAAAAAACCGAAGCATTCACATCGGGGATCAAAAACACCTTTTTCGGGTGCTGGGCGCCAACCTCGTCGGCTACTTTTTGTATAAAAGCAAACAGGGTGGGTTCTTCCTGTTCCGTTACTTCAATACCAGGTTCTTCATTGCCCGTATTGGAGGCGAACAAAAATTTGATCAAAAAAAACACTACCAGAAAACCCATCACGATGATGCCGGCGCCGATCAAAAGGCTCAGCCAATGCAGGCCAAGCAGCATCACGAAAATACCGGCTTTGAGGCATACCCAAGCCAGGGCGACAGCCGCCAAAACCATCAGTACGTATGTGATGAGGAATGCTACAATAGCGATGATCACGTTGCGCACCTGCGCGCGAAAGCGATCGTTGGGTTCGCTGACTTGTTTGGAAACATTTGCCGGAGCGGCTGGGTACAGTTGCTCAATGTTCATTTTGGTGGTTTTTACTACGCAAGGTTAAGTTTTGAAAATATAGCCTGCGGCTAAAGCTGTGATTTGCACCGCGAAGTATCCAAAACCTGTTTGCGTTGACTATAAGTACCCGAAAGCCGCTAAAAGAAAGGGGGATTAAGAATCAGAACGTGTTTGTTTAGTGTCGGCAATGTAGGAAAGCTTTTACAAAAATACACTTTCCCTGATAATACTGGTGGTGAACCAACGTAGTTTCTGAAAAATAACCTCGCCTGTTTTCCAACTACTAAATTGGTTCACTACTAGCTTATTTAAGCAATACTTCCGTCAACGCAGCCAAATCCGTGCCATCATTGTACACATTTGGAGCGATCCGGATAAAATCGCCGCGCACCGACACCCAGATGTTGCGTTCGCGAAGCCGCTGTTGTAATTCGGCATTATTCAAACCTGCCGGTGTTTGAATGCCGAACAAATGCGATGCACGGAACTCCTGGTCGTCTACCACATATCCGTTCGCCCGCCATTGTTCAACGGGCGCTTGGGTGAGCGCTTTGCAATAGGTTTGAATGTGTTCGGCGCCCCATTCAAGTAATTGTTCGAGCGCTTTGATCGCCATCGGAACCAGCACAAAATTGGACCGTTCTCCTACGTCGAACCGACGCGCGCCTGGCTGGTATTCAGGTTGATAATTGACCAGACCGGCAAAATTTTCGCTGCCCTGTCTGTTGATCCAGTTTTCTTCCAGCGGGCTGCCTTGTTCGAATGTTTTTCCAAACCAGGCATATCCGAGCGAATAGGGTCCCAACAGCCATTTGTAGCCGGCGCACACCAGGGCATCGATGCCGAATGCCTGCACATCCATGGGCAGGGCGCCCACGCTTTGTGTGCCATCAACCACCAGCAAACCGCCGTGCCGGTGCACCGCTTCGCCGATCATTTTTAGGTTGAAAACAGTGCCTGTTGCCCAGTGAATATGGCCGATACTCACCATGGCCGTACGCTCGTCAATCGCTTCCAGGATAAGTTCGTTCCAGCGTTTGCCGCGTCCGGCGGCTTCGGCAGGCATGGGAACAAATTTAATTGACAGCCCTTTTTCTTCGGCCAGTTGAAGCCAGGGATACACATTGCTGGGGAACTGAGCCTCTGCTACCACGATATTTTGCCCGGCCCGGGTTTTCAGGTTTTTAGCTACCACGGCCATGCCATAAGAAACAGACGGAATGATACCTACCTGATCGGCTGCCGGAGCATGCACCAAACGGGCGAATAAACCGCGCAACGTTTCAGTTTCCGTGAAAAAATCGGAAGGTGAAATACGGTTGGGCGATCTTTTTCGCAACAAAGCTTCCATACCCGCCTGCTCCACACTTTTTAGCTGGGGCGACATGTAGGCGCCGTTGATATAATGCACTTCCGGATCGAGCGTAAAAAGGTCTTTTTGACAATTGAGCATTTGCAGGGTGGGGTGGTGGTTATAAAAAGATCGGTGAAACAGGTTTTAAGGTATCAACCAGCGAATAGCCAATTCATAACCTTTCAATCCCAAACCGGTGATACTGCCTTTGCAGGTAGCGGCAAGGTAACTGTGCCTGCGAAAAACCTCGCGCGCATGCACGTTGCTGATATGTACTTCAATAACCGGCGCAGGCACGGCAGCCACAGCGTCGGCCAATGCGATGGAGGTGTGTGTATAGGCGCCGGCATTCAAAACAATACCATCGACGCTGAACCCTTGTTCGTGAATTTTGTCTATTAATTCACCCTCGTGGTTGCTTTGAAAATACATCAACTGGTGGTCGGAAAACCTGCTGCTGAGCGTTTCAAAGTAATCCTCAAAGGAGGTATTACCATAAATTTCAGGTTCGCGTTTGCCCAATAAATTCAAATTCGGCCCGTTGATAATCAGGATTTTCATGGTTGCAAAATTCAGCCTATTTTTGAACAAAGTTTGAAAAAGTTGTTTGTATACCAACAGCCGACAAATGCAATGCGCCGATTCAACCCTGAATGGTTTTATCCGAAGGCGTTACCTTAACCAGCAAATATCGACACCCATGCGAAATAAACTACTGATCCTTCTGTCGTTTCTCCAGGTTGCATTGAATGGCCAAACCGCCCTGATCTCCGATCCGCTGAGCATTCGGAACGACTATGGTTACGAATTGATCGGTAGGCTTCGGGATCGTATTTTGCTTTTTCGCGACCGCTTCGACGAGTTTCAGGTGCAGGCATTCGACAATCAGATGCACCTTTCCTGGAGCCGCGACCTGAACGATCTGGAGCGCAAAGGCATACAGATTATCGCCGTGGTACCCGGGCGAAATGATTTTTCAGTAGTGCATAAAATTCGAAAGCGCGGGCATACCTACCTCCGGGTGCATAAATACGACCCTGGCGCCAACCTCATCGATACCATGACGGTTAAGGATTACGGGGAGCGCATTTTTATGCCCCCAACACTTGGCTATGTAAAAAGCGACGACCGCAATTGTATGGTCGTTTACAACGATGCCGAACGTGAAAAACTCGAACTGGTGTGCTTTCAGCTGGATAAAATGCAGGTATTGTGGGAAAATACCGTCAACATGGATATTGGCGACCGCTATGAACCGGATCCCTTTGAACTGACCTTAGGGAATAGCGGCGATTTTTTTATGATCACGGAAAAAAACAATAAACGTTCCAAGATCGAAAACCACCATTTTCGGGTGTTACATGTTAATGCCAAAGGCGATCAAGTTTCGGAGATTCAACTGGGCGATTACATCACTTTGGATGCAAAATTTGCCGTTGATAACCTCAATAAAAAGTTGACGGCAGTCGGACTTTGGGGTGAAAAAAACAAGGATCGCACCAATGGATGTTTTTTTGCTTCCATGCCGTTTGTGCCGGGCGCTGCAACGGCGGTTCATTATGAATCTTTTGATGAGAAATTTTTATCAATTCTTCGACAGAAAGACGTGGAGGAAGGCGCACGCGGTGTGAGCGACAGTGAAATAAAAACGTTGGCACTTCGGCAAGACGGCGGCGCTGTGATGGTGGTAGAGCGCAACCATGAAATACAGCGCGGCTCAGCTGCAGGGCGCGGTTTTATGCGCGAAGGCATTCGTTTGATCGTCGATTATTATTACGACGATATGTACGTGATCGGCTTTCATCCAGATGGGCGTACGCACTGGAAAACCGTATTGCACAAAAAACAATATTCACAAGATGATGAGGGCACCTTTTCCTCTTTCTTTCTGCATTTGGGAATCGAAGAAATCCGGTTGTTGTTCAACGACGAAATCAAATATGAAAACACCTGCAGCGAATACGTATTATCGCCAGTCGGCGAATTTGACCGCAACGGCATTTTAAACACCATGAACCAGGGCTTGCGCATGCGTTTCCGCGATGCCATACAAATGAACGCTTCCGAATGTTTGGTGCCTTCTGAGTTCAGGAATAAATTGAGGTTGGTGTTGTTCCGGTTTTAGCTTGTTGGGTTGTAGGGAACCGCTAATAGTCAACGCAGAATGGTTTAGAATCCAAACTGTCATACAGAGCGCTGTAAAGAAATGTTTTAGCCGCAGGCTTTTTCCAAAACCAAACAGCGCGAAGTATAAAACGGAAACAGCGGCAGCGCCTTTTCGCGCTACCGCCGCTTCTCACTCACACATTTAAAATGTCTAGGGTAATGACTTTTGAAGTCAATGTAAATTTTTGAGCCATAAGCATACACGGGAAAAAAGTGAACAGAGAGGAGGATTATAAGCACGAATTACCGGTACATCGCTGATGGATTAACTCTGAAAAAGGGGCGTCTTCCGACGAATTCCTTTTGAATTTTCCGCTTCAATACCGGTATAAACCGGCTTTGGCTCGGGTCAAATATCGAAATTAACTAATTCAATAAACAAACATTTAGTCAAGTATTTTATTAAAAATTTTTTTTCTATAAAAAGGTCGACATTTACTACCGCATCCACTCAAAACCTACCGTATTCTTGTTTTCGATTTTGTCTTTTCTCCAAACAAATTAGGATTTTGGCGTAGGTTTGTAGGTCTGTTCCGCAGTTTTTCAATTTCAGCAGCAATCATGGCATCTTCATCCAACCTCCTTGTACGCTTTATATTCGTCGCACAGGCGTTCATTTGTTTGCCAATGCTGGCAAGCGCGCAATGCAGCATCACCGTTGATGCCGGCGATGACATTTACTTATGCGCACCGCCTTCACCCACCGAGCTAAACGGCAGTATCAGCGGCGATTATTTGAGTTTTATGTGGACGCCCACTACCGGTATGACCGGTTCGAATACCCTTTCTCCTACGGTAAACGTAACCCAAACAACCTCCTACGTGCTCACTGCAACAGCAGCCGATTTGAACAACAACCTGGTGATTAACGGCGATTTTGAAGGCGGAAATTTTGGGTTTTCTTCGGACTACGGTTACAGCCCCGGCGACCTGGTTCCGGAAGGTTTATACGACGTGATCGATAATCCGCAAGCCGACCACTCGGGCTTTGCAGCTTGCGACGACCATACCACCGGAGCCGGCAATATGATGGTTGTGAATGGCGCAGGCACGCCGAATCAAAACGTGTGGTGCCAAACTGTTGCAGTGAATCCCAACTCACAGTATGTGCTGTCAGCATGGGTGACATCGGTGGTTGGCGCATCCCCGGCCTTGCTTCAATTCAGTATCAACGGTTCAACACTTGGGCCCATTTTTAATGCTCCAAGCCAGGTTTGTAATTGGCAGAATTATTACCAGATTTGGAACAGCGGGGGCAATACTTCGGCAACGATCTGTATTGTAAATCAAAATACCACCCTCGGAGGCAACGACTTCGCGCTCGACGACATCGTGTTTTCGCCGGTTTGTACGGTGAGAGATACGGTAGTCGTTTCGGTGATCAATGTGACCGCAGCCGCGTTCCCTTCCATCGTCACCATCCCATGTGAAGGCGCCAATGTTACGCTGAACGGCACGGGATCGAGTACAGGTCCGAATATTACCTATGCCTGGGATACGCCGGATGGCAACATTGTTTCCGGCGGCGCCACCTTGATGCCTGTGGTAAATCAGCCTGGTTCTTATACATTAACTGTAAGCTATACGGCGCCCGACGGAACAGTTTGCGAAAAACTGGCCAATGTCAACGTCGTACTCGCGCCCAACCAGCTTGCCGCCTGGATAACGCCCCCACAACCACTCGGATGCGGATCAGCCACTACCACCCTGATCGGCAACTCCAGCCAACCCGGTTTTTCCACCTACGCCTGGAGTACGCAAGATGGCAACATTGTTTCCGGCGAATTCCAAAAGTTATGCATCGTGGATATGGTTGGCACCTATTCCCTGACGGTCACCAACACCAACACAGGG
This sequence comes from Saprospiraceae bacterium, assembly GCA_016787465.1. Taxonomy (GTDB): domain Bacteria; phylum Bacteroidota; class Bacteroidia; order Chitinophagales; family Saprospiraceae; genus M3007. The sequence continues at coordinate 10,070 of JAEUUR010000470.1, forward strand.
TGTACCGCCACGTCCGAAGTATCCGTTATCGCCACGACCACACCACCAATCGCCAACGCCACGGTTTCCGATACACTCACCTGTTTTCAAGATACGGTACAATTGCTCTCCACCGGCTCGTCGACAGGCCCGAATATTACCTATTCCTGGACGACGGCCAACGGGCATATCCTATCGGGGCACAACAGCCAGACAGCCCTGGCAGATACCGTAGGTATTTATGTGCTGAATGTAACCAATACCACCAACAACTGCACTGCCAGGGATACCGTGAAAGTGATCGGCAACCTGACACCGCCTTATATGTTTTTGCCGCCTCAGCAACAAATTACTTGCGATATAGACACCATCACAATGATTGTGTATTTGTATCCACCTCCGTTTGTGTGGATAAACTGGACGGCCTCGAACGGCGGCCATATCGTAAGTGGGGAACAAACGCCCAACCCAACCGTCGACGCCCAGGGTAATTATCATGTGACGGTACAGGATCCGATCAACGGCTGTATCTCAACCGGTTCGGTGTTTGTGGTGAACAACATTCATTACCCCGACGCACAAATAGTACCGCCGGGTCAGATCACCTGCCAATCGCCCAGCATCAACCTGTCGGGCAACGGCTCCAGCACCGGGCCTTCGTTTGGTTATTCATGGACGGCCTCCAACGGCGGAAATATCGTTTCCGGAGAATTTACCCTTAATCCGCTGGTGAACTCGGCGGGCGATTACACCCTCACCGTGCTGGACAGCACCAACGGATGTTTCAGCACCGTTTCAACCGGCGTATCTGCCGATACCAACGTGGTAACGGTCATTGCCAACGCCCCCGACACCCTCACTTGTGCGATCAGCAACGTTGTACTGAACGCCAACGGTTCTTCCTCAGGCACAGGCATCACTTATTTATGGACAACTACCGACGGGCATATCTCCATGGGTTTCAATACGCCGAATCCGACGGTTGATCTGCCTGGAACCTATCAATTACTACTCACTAACACGGCCAACGGTTGCGCAGGCACGGATTTGGCGGTTGTACAGATCAATACCGCCGTGCCGGATTTAAGTATTCAACCTCCGGGGCAGCTTACCTGTATCAGTCCTACCCAAACCTTGTATGGGGTGAATAACAGTTTGCCCGGTAATTTCACCTATCATTGGACGGCCTCCAGTGGTGGAAACATCCTTTCGGGCGATTCCACGTTGACGCTTCTTGTAAATGCTCAGGGGAATTACACATTGACCGCCACCAACCTGGCAACCGGTTGCACAGGCAGTATGTCTGCCTGGGTATCCCTTGCCGCCGGTACTCCGGCGGCTGTGGCCTCGGTTCCAGGTCCGCTTACTTGTGCGCAACAGGCACAAACCTTAAGTAGTGCGGGCTCTTCGGTGGGCTCCAATTACAGTTATCAGTGGTCGGCTTTCAATGGTGGGAATATTTCAGGCAATACGAACAATCCTACCGCCACAGCAAATACCCCTGGCTCTTATGTATTGGCTGTGACCAACAGCGTGAACGGTTGTGTCACGTATGATACGATTGTTGTTTCTCAAAATATCGTTGCTCCGCCGGCAGACGCCGGATTGCCGGATACCATTACCTGTGCCTCTCCCAACGTGCAATTAACGGCCAACGGCCCCACACCCGATCCCGCTTTGATTTATAACTGGGCAGGCGGCACGTTTGTCGGATCGAGCAACCAATCGCAGGTTTCGGTTTCCAGCGCCGACACGTATTTCGTTACGGTGACGGACCCCGCCAATGGGTGTTCAACGGTCGATTCTGTGCTGGTTTCGGCCGATCAGGCAGTTCCGCAATTGAGCCAGACGCCCACGGTACCGCTCACCTGTTCCACCCTCCTTCAAACCATTCAAGTTCAGAACAACTCGCTTCCGGGGAATTTTGCCTACTCCTGGACAACTTCCGGTACAGGCAATATCACGGGTGGCGTAAATGCGCTGATTCCGAATGTAAATGCGCCTGGAACTTATGTGCTTTCCGTGGTGAACCTCGACAACGGCTGCACCTCTACCCTCAGCGCCACGGTAACCCAGGATACAGCGGCGCCGGTACTGGCCATCGCTGCTCCAGGTGAAATTACATGTACCAACCCAACACAGATACTTCAGGGGCAAAACCTCTCGCTTCCAGGCAATTTCAGTTATTCCTGGACACCCGCTGCCGGCGGCACGATCCTGAGCGGCGCTACTACCCTTAACCCGGAGGCCGGAACAGGTGGTAATTATCAGCTTTTGGTGACCAACCTCGACAATGCCTGCACATCCACTGCATCGGTTCAGGTTGTTCAAAATAATCAGCCGCCACTGGCAAATGCCGGCGTCGATGCTACCCTGACCTGCAACCTCAACTCCCTGCCGCTTGCAGGCGCCGGCAGCGGTGCTGCGACCCTGCAATACAACTGGACGGCTTCCGGCGGCGGTCATATCTTATCCGGAAACGGAACCACCATGCCCATCATCGACGCGCCGGGTATTTATACGCTTACTGTTACCAACACAGGCAACGGCTGCACGGCTACCGATGCTGTAGAAATATTCAATGATGCTAACGCGCCCAACGTAGATGCAGGCGTGGCGTCCACGCTTACCTGTGCGCTCACCCAAACCATGCTGAATGCAAACGCCAGCACAGGGTCCAATTTCACGTATCAATGGACTGCCACCAACGGTGGCCTTATCAGCAGCGGCCCCACTACGCTCACGCCGACGATCGATAACCCGGGAATTTACACCCTGGTGGTGACCAATACCAACAACGGATGCACCCGCAGCAGCAGTGTGACGGTGCTGGAAGACGTAATACCGCCCGTAGTCAACGCCGGCGCTCCAGCCACACTGACTTGCGCTGTTACGAGCCTCAACCTGGCGGCTACCAGTACGGGAGGCGCAGCAACCTACAATTGGCAGACAACGGGAGGCAATATCGTTTCCGGAGGAAGCAGCCTTACACCACTTGTAAACCTGCCCGGCACGTATACCTTCACTTCTACCCTGACCTCGAACGGCTGCAGTGCCAGCGCTCAAACACAGGTAGGCATAGATACGATCAGCCCGGCATTCAGTCTGCAAACACCGCTGTTGCTCACGTGTGCCACCTTGAGCACGCCGCTTACCGGCGTCGTGCAGCAACCCGCCGCCGGAAATTATACCGCTCTATGGTCGACGGGCAATGGCCATTTCACCGGCTCGCAACAAACCTTGGCTACGAGCGCCGACCAACCGGGCATCTACATCCTTCAAATACAAAATACGGCCAATGGTTGTTCTGCTACCCGGCAAGTGACCGTGAGTCAAAACATTACACCTCCTGCCGCGCTCGCCGCGCCGGGAGGCGAGATCACCTGCGCATCGCCCAGCATTCAATTGAACGGAGCCGGTAGCGCAACCGGAGCGGGCATTTCCTATACCTGGACGGCTTCCGGTGGCGGCACGATCGTTTCAGGCGGAAACACCTTAAACCCGGTAGTCGGCAGCGCCGGGGCTTACACGTTGCAGGTGACGAATGCAGCCAATGGTTGTACAGCTACAGCTCAAACCACCGTGGCGAACAACACCACGCCGCCGGTCGCTTTGGTGGCTGCGCCCGGTCAACTCACCTGCGCGCAAACCAGCGTGGTGCTGAATGGCAGCGCATCCAGCGGCGGGGTCAATTTTAGCGCTTCGTGGGCTACTTCGGGCGGGCATATCGTTTTAGGACAAAACACTTTGAACCCAACGGTGGATGAGCCGGGGAATTACTTGTTAACCGTACAAAATGTGCTGAACGGCTGTGTGAGTACCACCCAGGTATTGGTAACGGAAAATACCACGCCGCCGGCAGCGGAGGCCGGAAACGGCGGCGAGCTGCACTGCAATCAACCGCAGCTGACCTTGTTGGGCAGTTCCAGTACGCCCGGCGCGATGCAATTTGCGTGGTCGACGCAGAACGGCCACGTGGTGAGCGGCGCCAACAGCGCGGCCGGAGTGGTTGATGAACCGGGCTTATACACACTGACGGTCACTAACCCGGCAAATGGATGCACGGCTATGGATGCGACGAGCGTCAGCCAGTTGCCATTGCCTGCTTTTGCACCGACGGTGGATCAGCCCGATTGTCATGTGCGCACCGGAACGGTCGCATTTGGACAGGTGAGCGGCGGTCAAGGGCCGTTCAGTTATTCCACGGACGGCGGGCAAACTTTTTCCGGTCAGCACACCGTAGGCGATTTGACGCCCGGAAATTACACCCTGGTGGTGGAGGACGCCTATGGGTGCACGGTATCGGAGTCGGCCACGGTCGATGCGCCGTTCATACCCACCCTGACCCTGGTTTCGGTGGAGACGATTGAAATTGGCGATTCGGTGTTGTTGCAACCAACTACAAATATTGCCCCGAACAATGTAAGCAGCTGGAGCTGGACGCCGGCAGAAGGGCTCTCGTGTGCCGACTGCAGCAGTCCGTGGGCCAAGCCGTTCAGGAGCATTAATTATGTGTTGGAGGTGGAAGATAAAAACGGCTGCTCCGCGCAGGCGCCCGTGCAGGTGCGCGTGGACCGGCGGCGGAACATCTATGCGCCGAATGTGTTTTCGCCCAACGACGACGGGCAAAACGACTGGTTTATGATTTTCGGCAAAGGCGTTCGGGAGATACAATCGCTGCAGGTATACGATCGCTGGGGCACAGAACTTTGGCGCGGCGAAGGCCTGGAAATCGGCGATGAGCCTTCGGGTTGGAACGGCGCTTACCGCGGCTCGCCTATGGCGCCGGCGGTGTTCGTCTGGTGGGCCAAGATCGAGTTTATCGACGGGCAGGTAGAGTTGTTTAAGGGGGATGTTACGTTGGTGAGGTAGGGGGTAGGATTCAGCCAAATTTAAAATCAAATTTTAAATTTGGCTGAATAAAAGTTTGTTTATGCACATCAGGATAGTAGGGTTATGCCATTTCAGTGCCGTTCCATCCTACCACCACTTCTTCTTCACAAACTCTACGATCTTCGTCAATTCCTCTTCAAGGTCAGCCTCTTCAAGCGCAGAAAGCCAAATTCCTCTTTCAACGGAGGGCAGGGAGCCGATACCATCCAAATCCAGCCCGTCCGGGCCGATGTCGTATTTTCGATAGAGAATCGGCACCATTTTTCCGTTGGCTCTTTCTTTGATGGCTTTTAACTCCTGCCTTTTTTGTTTGGCATAATCGGAGCTGACTACCACGAACGCGAGGTCGGATTTTCCAATCAAATCAGGCAAATCCGTTTCCACAGACT
>JAEUUR010000484.1 GCA_016787465.1 Saprospiraceae bacterium
ATCAGGACATCCTGAAATAGCCGGGTATTCCCAATCAAGATCCAACCCGTCAGTTTGATACGTTTTCATCAGCGCCAACACCGATTCTGAAAATTCGGCGCGCCCCCCTGCGCTCGAAAACACGGTTGAACAATGTTCGCAACCGCACCAGCCTCCGAGCGAAAGCAGGACTTTCAATGTTGGAAATTGCTTTTTGAGTGCTACCAGGTTTCGAATTGCCAAGCTGTCGTCGCTGTTGTCAACAGCCAGTTTGTTTCCTTTTAAATGGCAAAAACTATAAATCACCTGCGTCAATTGATCGAACCGGTATTTGTCCAAATCCTTTCCATCGCCTGAATAGTAGGCAATTATCTCAAAAGGTTGTTTGCCTTTGTTTTCATAAATTCTTTTGTTGCAAGCCCCAACTGAAAGAATTGCAAACATCACAATTGGAAAAAACTGATATTTAATTTTCATTTGGCAAAGTTAAACACAGCCTGCGGTGAATTCGACAGTTGAGAATTGAAAAGGATAAAACCAATTTTCAAATTTAATTTTTAACATATGTTTCACCTGCCTGGTTTTTGTTTTGTTAGAACGGATTAATATTTTGACTAGATACCGTTGCCCTGATACATTTGCCAGATCGAATCACTAAAATCTACTTACCATGAAAAAAATCTTGCTTCTTTCAGCCCCCCTGTTTCTTTTCGTTTTTCCAGTCTTTAGTCAAGAAGAATCCAAACAAGATGACTTGAGTGACTATGGTAAAAAACTGAGCATTGGCATTTCCATTTTGGATGGATTTGGAATTCCAGTCAGGTATTACGCAAAAAACCACGTCATGGAAGCCGGCGCTTATGTGGCGGGTGTGGCGGTTTATGAAAATAATAATCTCATTGATTATCGAACTTGGCCTATGTTTGGCGCAGGATATACTTATTTTGGCGACCGTTTTTTAAAAGAAAAAAGAAAACGCGATAAAATTCGGGCTCATGGTATCGCTGTACGTGTCAACCAATTGGTAGGAAGTTACCCAACTACTATTCCTTCTCTATCCTGGGCAATGGAAACATTTCGCGAGGGCCGCAAAAACCGTTCATTTTTATTCGAACTAGGCATTCAATACGCACTCCCAAACTTTACCTACAATAACGAACCGGTTCCAAATGCTGTAGGTTTGCGCTTGCGTTGTCAATGGAATTTCTTTCTAAAATAACTGGCAATTGAAAAACAGATTCCTTCATTTTCTTTTTCTGATAGCCTCGTTTTCAGGCTTTGGTCAAACGCCGATGGTGCAAGGTGTAAAACCTTTCGCCATCGGCGAAACTTTTCAATTTGAATCGTCGACACTTAAAGAACACCGTACGATCAATGTCTATTTGCCATTGGACTATCATCCGGATTCAGTTCAAACTTACCCCGTAATTTACCTGCTCGACGGCTCTGCCGACGAAGATTTCATCCACGTTTCCGGTTTGGTGCAATTCGGTTCTTTTCCCTGGATTAATCAGTTGCCTCCTTCCATTGTAGTTGGAATTAGTAATATTGATCGAAGACGGGATTTCACCTTTCCAACACGAAATTCCAAAGACAAAGCAAACAATCCAACCAGCGGAAGCTCGTCAAAATTCATTCAATTTCTTGAAACAGAATTACAACCGCTCGTCAAGGAGCGTTACAAAACAAACGGCACTAAAACAATCATCGGCCAATCGCTGGGCGGGCTGCTTGCTACTGAAATTTTATTTAAAAAGCCCGACATGTTCGACCACTACATCATTGTCAGCCCCAGTTTGTGGTGGGACGATGAAAGTTTGTTGAACCTGAAACCGGAAATCAACGGAAAGCCTGAATCTATTTTCATTGCCGTAGGCAAAGAAGGCAAGGTGATGGAGCGAACCGCCCGATCCTTGTTTGAAAAACTTAAGGCACTGAATCAACCGAAGGTATATTTTCAATATTTCCCCAAGCAAGATCACGGCGATATGCTTCACCTTGCCGTCTATGCTGCGTTTGAAAAACTTTTTTAGCGCTATGAAGCATTTCTTACGGCTGCCTGCGCTGCTGCCAACCGGGCAATCGGTACCCGGTACGGAGAACAACTCACATAATCCAACCCGACACGGTGAAAGAAATCCACAGATGCCGGATCGCCGCCGTGTTCGCCGCAAATGCCCATTTCCAAATGTTGCCTGGCTGAGCGGCCTTTTTGCACCGCCATTTCTACCAGTTGCCCCACACCCTTTTGATCCAGGGTTTTGAACGGATCATGATCCAGCAATCCTTTTTTGATGTAAAATGGAAGGAATTTTCCGGCATCGTCGCGTGAGAACCCAAACGTCATTTGAGTGAGGTCGTTGGTGCCAAAAGAGAAAAACTCCGCTTCTTTACCAATGCTGTCGGCCATTACAGCTGCCCGTGGCGTTTCGATCATAGTTCCGAGCATATATTCCACCATATCATGGCGCTCTGAAAACACCGCATCTGCCGTTTTACGTATGACTTCAGCCTGTGCATTGAATTCGCGCACTGTATCCACCAACGGGATCATAATTTCAGGTTTGACATGATACCCCTTGGCTTTCATGTTCAAGGCGGCTTCCAGAATGGCTCTTGCCTGCATTTCTGTAATTTCAGGATAGGTGACGCCCAATCTGCACCCGCGATGACCCATCATCGGGTTGAATTCATGCAATTCTTCTACCCGCATTTTAATTTTACCCAGCGAAACTTTCATATCCTGAGCCATCACTTTTTGTGCAGCTTCTTCATGCGGAACGAATTCATGCAGCGGCGGATCGAGCAACCGAATGGTAACCGGCAAGCCGTTCATTTCACGAAACAGTCCTTCAAAATCACTCCGCTGAATAGGCAGTAATTTCGCCAAAGCTTTGCGCCTGCCGGCTTCATCGTCAGCCAGGATCATTTCACGAACGGCGATGATCCGATCGCCTTCAAAAAACATGTGTTCTGTTCTGCACAGGCCGATACCGGTTGCCCCAAAACCGCGCGCTACCTCCGCTTCTTCCGGTGTATCGGCATTGGTCCGCACTTCGAGTCGCCTGAACTGGTCGGCCAATTGCATCAATGTCCCAAAATCGCCACTCAGTTCTGCATTTTTGGTAGGAACCTGTCCGGCAAAGATTTCACCGGTGGAGCCGTACAAAGAAATCCAGTCGCCTTCGTGGTATGTCACATCGTCGACTGTGACGGTGCGGGTTTTATAATCGACATGCAAGGCGCCTGCGCCGGAAACGCAACATTTACCCATGCCACGAGCGACAACGGCTGCGTGTGAAGTCATACCGCCCCTTGCTGTGAGAATCCCGTTGGCAACGCTCATGCCGCGAAGGTCTTCCGGCGATGTTTCCAGGCGAACGAGGATGACATTTTTACCTTGTTTAGCCCATTCTTCTGCTTCATCGGCGAAAAAAACGATTTGTCCGGTTGCAGCGCCGGGAGATGCCGGCAAGCCCCTTGCAATCAATTTGGCTTTTGCCAAGGCATCGTCGTCGAATACCGGGTGTAAGAGTTCATCCAGCCTGTTTGGGTCGACGCGCAGCACTGCCGTTTTTTCATCGATCATTCCCTGGCGGAGCATTTCCATGGCAATGCGTACCATGGCAGCTCCGGTGCGTTTGCCATTACGGGTTTGCAGCATCCAGAGTTTGCCTTCCTGGATCGTAAACTCGACGTCCTGCATGTCTTTGTAGTGGTTCTCCAGGGTAGTTTCAGCCTCGAGCAGCTGTTTGTAAACTTCAGGCATCAGCTCCTCCAAAGAAGGATATTTGGCTTTTCGTTCAGCCTCATCCACGCAGGCCAGTTTAGCCCAACGGCGTGATCCTTCCAGGGTAATTTGTTGGGGCGTACGAATACCGGCCACCACGTCTTCCCCTTGAGCATTCACCAGGAATTCACCATTGAACAAATCCTCACCGGTGCCTGCGTCGCGCGTGAAAGCCACGCCCGTGGCGCTTGAATCGCCGAGGTTACCAAATACCATTGCCTGCACATTCACCGCAGTTCCCCAGCTTTCCGGAATTTCGTTGAGCGCGCGGTACACACGTGCGCGTTCGTTGTTCCAACTTTCAAACACAGCTACCACCGCACCCCAAAGTTGTTCCCAGGGATCGTTTGGGAAATTTCTCCCCAGTCTGGCCCTGATCAAAGCTTTAAACCGATGTACCAGTTCTTTCAAATCTTCCGCATCCAGGTCGGTATCGAGTTTTACGCCTTTTTCTTCTTTCACGTGGTCGATCACAATTTCAAAAGGGTCTTCTTCCTCTTTGGAGGTTGGTTTCAGGCCCATGACCACATCACCGTACATTTGAACAAACCTGCGGTATGAATCCCATGCAAATCGTTCGTTACCCGATTTTTGAGCAAGTCCCTCCACAGCTTCGTCATTCATACCCAGGTTAAGAATGGTATCCATCATACCTGGCATGGAAGCGCGCGCACCGGAACGGACTGAAAGCAACAATGGGTCGGCGTTGTTGCCAAAGGTTTTACCCATTTCCAATTCCAAAAATTTCACGCCATCAACCACTTCCTGCCTGATCAGATCGAGGACGTATTCCCTGCCTTTTTTCGTATATTCCGTACAAGCTTCGGTGGTAATGGTGAATCCGGCAGGCACAGGTATGTCCAATCGGCACATTTCAGCGAGGTTGGCGCCTTTGCCACCCAACAGGTTTTTCATGGATGCGGCGCCTTCCGTTTTAGAAGCGCCAAACAAGTAAACATATTTCGTTGCCATGACTTCAGAGTTTTACACTTTTATTATTGATTTTCAAGGAATTGTGATCAAATTACGGGCTGGAATGCCTCCGCTTTCCAGCCGGCCATATTTTCATAATTCTGCCAACGCAAATCGACGATTTCCTGAGCCAATTGCATCAGATAGGTAGCTTCTTCCGGATTGGTACGCAGCAAGTCTTTGTAGCGCAATTCGCGATAGGCATATTCCGTAAGCGGTATGGTGGGGCGTGGCGAATCGAGCACAAACGGATTTTTACCCGCTTGCCGCAGCATTGGATTGTAGCGAATCAGCGGCCAGTAGCCCGATGCCACAGCCAGGTTTTGTTGATCCATGCCCTTTTCCATGTCGATTCCGTGCGCAATACAATGGCTGTACGCCAGGATCAGCGACGGCCCGGGATATGCTTCCGCTTCGCGGATAGCCAGCAGGGTTTGTTGCGGGTTGGCGCCCATCGCTATTTGAGCCACGTACACATTTCCATAGGAGATGGCTTGCATCGCCAGGTCTTTTTTACCAACCCGTTTGCCGGCAGCAGCAAATTTGGCGGTGGCTGCCGTCGGTGTGGCTTTCGACATCTGACCGCCTGTATTCGAATACACTTCGGTATCCATCACCAGGACATTGATGTCTTTCCCACTTGCCAGGGCATGGTCCAGGCCGGATGAGCCGATATCGTAAGCCCATCCATCGCCGCCCACCAGCCAAATGCTTCTGCGGATAAAATATTCGGCGATCGAACGCATATAAGCGGCATCAGGGTGTTTGGAATCTTTCAGTTTTTGCATCAACCGTTCAACCCGTGCGCGTTGCAGGGCAATGTCGGATTCTGTTTTTTGCCGGGCTTGCAGCAATTCCGAAACCAACTCCTCGCCGAATTCCTGGTTCATCTGCTGTGCCAATTGACGCGCCATTTCGGTGTGTTTATCCACCGAAATGCGCATGCCCAAGCCAAATTCGGCATTGTCTTCGAACAGGGAATTTGACCAGGCCGGGCCTCGGCCATCGCTGTTTTTAGCCCAGGGTGTAGTTGGAAGGTTGCCGCCGTAAATGGAAGAACATCCGGTGGCGTTGGCCACGATCAAGCGGTCGCCGAACAATTGCGACAAAATACGCAGGTATGGCGTTTCGCCGCAACCGGCGCAAGCACCAGAGAATTCGAACAGCGGCTCGAGAAATTGAGCGCCGCGCACCAGTGAAAAATCGATCTGGGTGCGATCGTTCATCGGCAAAGATTCGAAAAAATTGATGTGCCGACGGCCAGCTTCAAGAATGGGTGTTTTTGCCGACAGATTAATGGCCTTGCGGGTTGGTTCAGTCGAATCTTTTGCCGGACAAGCTTCCACGCAAAGGTTGCAGCCTGTACAATCTTCCAAATACACCTGCAAAGAATACCGGGTATCCGGAAATCCGCGGGCATTGATCGGTGCAGACGGGAAATCATCCGGAGCATTTTCCAGGTAATCTTCGTGGTAAAATTTTGTTCTGATGACGCTATGTGGGCATACAAAACTGCAATTGCCGCATTGAATGCACAAATCGGGCTCCCAAACCGGCACAAATTCGGAAATGTTCCGTTTTTCCCATTTCGTCGTTCCACTGGGATAGGTGCCATCCGCGGGAATGGCGCTCACGGGGAGTTCATCACCGCGACCGTCCATCATAACGGAGGTAATCTCGCGTACGAACTCCGGCGCCTCTGCAGGAACGATTTCCGGGTAATCCCCTTGATTGCCGGCGCCGCTGCGATCGGTCACTTCAAACAAATTCGACATCGTCGCATCGACGGCCAAAAAGTTCTGCTTCACTACCTGGTCGCCTTTTTTGCTGTATGTTTTTTTGATGGATTGTTTGATCGCATCGATGGCTTCGTCTTTGGGCAGAACGCCGGAAATCGCGAAAAAGCACACCTGCATGATGGTATTGATGCGATTGCCCATGCCCACTTCAGCGGCCACTTTGGAAGCGTCGATCACATAAAATCGGAGCGCTTTATCGAGAATAACCCGCTGAACCGGCGCAGGCAATTGCGCCCAAATGGCGTTTTTGTCGTACGGACTGTTCAGCAAAAAAGTGGCGCCTGGTTTTGCGTACTGCAGCATATCCACTTTTTGAATGAAATTGAATTTATGACAGGCAATAAAATCCGCCTGTTTCACCAGGTATGGCGCATGAATCGGATTCTTACCGAAACGCAAATGCGAAACGGTTTGCGAACCCGACTTTTTGGAATCATACACAAAATACCCCTGAGCTTCCAGGCTGGTGTTTTCACCGATAATCTTGATGCTGTTTTTGTTAGCGCCAACCGTGCCATCCGCTCCGAGTGCGAAGAACAAGGCTTGGGTCATAGATGGATCGTCCAATTCAAGGTTTTCGTAAGGCAAACTGGTGTTGGAAACATCGTCGTGAATACCGATGGTAAAATGGTTCTTAGGCCGTTCCTTTTTCAATTCATCAAAAATACCTTTCACCATACCGGGTGTGAATTCCTTGCTTGAAAGGCCATACCTGCCGCCTACGATATGGGGCATTATCATGCGTTTTTCGGTGGTCAACCCTTCTACAAACGCCATAATAACATCCTGATAAAGCGGTTCACCGGCTGCTCCTGGTTCTTTACATCGATCCAGCACAGCAATTTTTTGCACCGATTCAGGCAATGTCTCCAGCATGTGTGCCATTGAAAACGGCCTAAACAAACGCACCTGAAGCACGCCCGTTTTTTCACCTTGCCGATTCAGGTAATTGGAAGTTTCTATGGCTGTTTGTGCGCCCGAACCCATCAAAATCACCACCCGCTGCGCATCTGGCGCGCCGGTATATTCGAACATACGGTATTGCCGGCCCGTTAGCGCCGCAAAACGATTCATCTCTTCCTGTACAATTTCAGGTGTATGCAAGTAATACGGATTGGCTGTTTCCCGACCCTGAAAGTACACGTCCGGGTTTTGGGCGGTTCCGCGCACAAAAGGCCTGTCGGGACTTAATGCACGTTGACGATGTGCAATTACATCTTCTTCCCGAATCATGGTTTTGATCACTGCATCCGGGATCAGCGCAATTTTATTTACT
>JAEUUR010000513.1 GCA_016787465.1 Saprospiraceae bacterium
GTTCTGCAGGCGTTTACACAGTGGATATGAACGGTAGTATTAGTAATTACGCCGGAGGTTTAACCCTGCTCACCGATATGGCATTGGATGCCAATACCGGCGACCTTTACGTGTTACAGTTCGGAATCTTTGTGCTGGACCCGGTAATGCCGGGCTTCGCTCCGAATTCTGCCAAGATTACCCGCATCAAGCCTGATGGTACGCAACAGACGGTCGCACAAAACTTCGGCCCTGCTGCCGGAATCGCACTCACACCGGAAGGCGACTTGTACATCAGCGGTATATTTGATGGTACGGTGATGAAGCTTGCAAACGCTACAACGGGATTTAATGATCGCCGAAACCTGCATTTTGATCACCTTAAATTATCGCCAAATCCAAGTGCAGGACCGGTTAATTTGGAAATTACCTTGGAAAAATCAGCTACTGTTCAGGTGCAAGTACTGAATGCCGCCGGTCAAATAGTGGCAGCCTATCCTCCTGAAACTTATTTTGCAGGCAAACATGTCCTGAACCTCGATGTAAGCAAACAGCCGCAAGGCGTTTATTTCGTTGAGTTGAATGTAAACGGCGATCGACTCACCCGTAAACTGATCATTCGGTAGTCTAAACTTTATAAAAAATCGTGCTTTCACCGGGATTTGTCAAAAATGTGATGAACATCCGGGTGAAAGCACGAATTTTGCATGCTTTGAAACCTTTTGGCAAAAAATCGGTTTGAAGGGTTAACATGTCTGAAACCAAGAAATTTAATTATTCCCTATTCCGCCAGGTCATGCGGATGATGCGCCCCTACAAGCGCATTTTTTATTTAACAGCCTTTCTGACCGTCGTGCTTGCACCAATGGCTGTGCTTCGCCCAAAGTTGTTGCAAGTGATGGTCGACGATTATATCACCCCCGGCGATGTGCCGGGCATGACCATGCTGGCGTGTATCATCCTTGGGTTGCTGATATTGGAGGTCGTTTTAAGATACTTTTTCCTCTACCATGCCGATTGGTTGGGCCAGGCTACGATCCGCGATTTAAGGGTGCGTATTTTCAATCATGTAAATCGATTGAATCTCAACTATTTTGACAAAACCCCTATTGGTACGAGCACGACACGCACGATCAACGATATTGAGTCGATAAATACGATTTTCAGTGAAGGGAGTATCACGATTCTTGCCGATTTGCTGACCATTTTCGCCGTTTTGGTGGTTATGTTTTTTACTTCCTGGAAACTAACGCTGGTGGTGCTTTCCGTTTTTCCACTCTTGATATGGGGCAGTTATCAGTTTAAGGAAAGTGTGCGCAAGAGTTATGAAAAAGTGCGGAACCACATTTCAACGATGAACGCCTTTTTGCAGGAGCGGATCAGCGGCATGCGCATTGTACAGATATTCAATGCGGAGCAAAGAGAAGCGGATAAATTCCGTACCATCAATCGAGATTATACTTCGGCGAACCTTAGGGCGATTTTTGCCTACGCCGTATTTTTTCCGGTGGTGGATATTATTTCAGCGCTTTCATTGGGTTTAATGGTGTGGTATGGTGCGCGTGGGGTGCTGTCGGAAGAGGTAACCATTGGGGTATTGGTAGCGTTCCCGTTGTACATCTCTATGTTGTACCGTCCGATTCGGATGCTTGCCGATAAATTCAACAACCTGCAAATGGGGTTGATTGCTGCAGAAAGGGTATTTAAATTGCTGGAAAATACCGATACGGTGCAGAATACGGGTACGTTGGCTCCTGAACGCCTGAAAGGGAAGGTGGAATTTGACCAGGTACGCTTTTCCTACTCCGGAGATGTAGACCAGGATGCCGTGTTGAAAGGAGTTAGTTTTTCGATTCAACCCGGTGAGAGCCTGGCCATTGTTGGCAGTACAGGCAGTGGAAAAACAACCATTATCAGCTTGTTAAACCGATTTTATGAAATTCAAGGCGGCCAAATTCGCATTGATGGACATAACCTGAAAGATTACGATGTTTATGCCTTGCGCAGACGGGTAGCTGTTGTTTTGCAGGATGTATTTTTATTTTCCGGAACTGTAATGGAAAACATCACCCTGCGCGATCCCAAGATTACGGAACAACAGGTTGTAGACGCTGCCAAGATGATTGGGGCGCATAAATTCATTAAAAAACTGCCCGGGGCCTACCATTACCAGGTAATGGAACGTGGCGCCACGCTCTCTATGGGCCAAAGGCAACTGATTTCTTTTGTACGCGCCCTGGTTTTTAACCCGGATGTATTGATTCTCGATGAAGCCACCTCTTCCATCGACCCAGAATCGGAATCCATGATTCAACATGCGATTGAAAAGCTGATCGCCCGCCGTACGAGTATCATCATCGCTCACCGTTTAAGTACCATCCGGAATGCAAACAACATTTTAGTGTTGGAAAAAGGCGAGGTGAAGGAATTTGGCCCTCATGAATCCTTGTTGGAGTTGGAAGGTGGAAAATACCGTGATCTGTATGAAAAGCAGTTTTTACAGGTAGCAGGGATAAGTGACTGACATCATGGATTTGAACTAGATGCCATAAAAGTTCATTTCAGTCCCTCCAGTTTTTTCAAATCAATCGATCTCACCACCGTTTTCAAGTCATCCATCGAACAATCACGGCCGGATGCGTTGATAATAAAACGATTTCCGACCAAAATAGAGAGGTCGCACTCGCTTCTGAGCTTTTTATATTTTTCTAAAGATTTATAACCGTCCATTTGTCCGGTTCTTTCATATCCTTTGTCATCCTCTTTGTCGACGGAAATGGATGCCCACGCCGCCATACTCATCTGAGTCATTCCCAGTCCTCCGGTATCGACCAAATCAATGCGGACCGTTTTTCCTTGCGCATTTTTATAGGTAGCTTCAGCTTTTGAGATAGTGATTCCGACAGCGCCTGCGGTTTCTCCGGATAAATTACTTCGGGTATACAGGCCGGCATTTTCGGGCAGGAATTGCTGAAGTTCTCTAAAATTCACGGGTTGAGCAGGCTGTCCGCCTTGTTTTTGAATGGCATCTTCTGCTTGTTTCATGGCCTCTTGCACGGAGCGTGGCGCTGTACTGGATGTGGGGATATCAGTTGCTGTTTCATTGACTGATTGTTGCTTGTCATTGGAGCAGGAATAGAAAAAAATGCCTGTCAGTAGCAATAAAAAGGTCTTTGTCGTTTTCATAGAATTTGTTTGACGGTGAATAATAGAATAATTCAGAACGATTGCCGTCCCGAATTAGATTTGGGTAAAAGTATAAAAAAATGAAATTATTGCAAGGGAAATTGAAGTTATTCCACTATCGTGCCCTTCACCGGTTTTTTATACACAGGCACGGTACTGCAAGGCTCGCCGAACATTATGCTTTGAACCACGGGTTGTAAACGTCTCGTAATTTCGAGATAAGCCGCTGCAGGTACGGGTTTGTCGCTGCATCCTTTCACGACGATGCGCTCCCCTGTAAATGCCTGGATGTCCAGGGCATTAAGTTTTTTCAAAAATGCTGTCTCTATAAATTCCTCCGGTTTACACAAAGAAACATCTGCTGCATAAGGGGCCGCATAGGTAGCAACCAGCATGTAAGCCCACATGGGAATGATCGCATCGGTCGAGCAAAACACCGCCAGGTTTTTATCTTGATATTGCGCCCAGTCATGGTTTTTTAATGCCTCTCTGAAATCCTGTTCTTTCAGGATCAACTCCATGAACAGGTAGTTTTTCAGATCAAACGGCACGACGGCGCCCTCCGGGAAAAAACTTTCCAGGTCAATGGTTGTCAGGCGACTGTTGGCGACGCGGTTTACAAGCATGGTGTGTTTTTGTTTTTATGTGTTTATGTGTTTATGTGTTTTTGTGTTTTGGTGTTTTTGTGTTTCTGTGTTTTTGTTTTTTTGTGTTTATGTGTTTATGTGTTTATGTGTTTTTGTTTTAGGGCTAGGTGGAAGGTTCAAAAACACCAAAACACCAAAACACCAAAACACATAAACACAAAAAAAAACACCAAAAATCAAACCTCTGGAACTTCTCCCACCGAATTTTCTTCGTCTTTGAAGTCTTTGGGCTTGGGAAGGTCGGTCAGGCTGTTAATGCCCAGGTAGTCCATGAACTTTTCGGTGGTGCCATACAAAAGAGGGCGGCCAGGGCCTTCGCTTCTTCCGACAATAAAAACAAGTTCTTTCTCTAAAAGTTTTTGAATGGCGTAATCGCAGTTCACCCCCCTGATTTCTTCCAGTTCGGTTTTGGTGACCGGTTGTTTATAGGCTACCAAAGCGACTGTTTCGAGGGCAGCCTGCGACAGCCGTTTTTTGGTAGTTTGTTTGAGATGTACAGCTACGCTGTGGTGATAGGCCCCTTTGGTCAGAAACTGCCAGCCGCCGGCGATTTCAATTAACTCGAAAGCATACTGTTCAGCTTGAAATTGCGACTGGGTTTGTTGAATAGCCTGCATGACATCAGCCTCCGACACGGAGGTTTGCAGACTTTCTTCGAGAACGGTTTTGATGTCGCTTACGGCAATGGCTTGTGGCGAGGCGAATATGAGTGCTTCAACGTGCTGCTTGAGGAATTCCATGCAGCAAAAGTAAGGAACATGACCAAATTCACTTAACCTGTGATCAATAACGAACGGTTTCTGATAAAAACAATTCATTGCCATGCCCCCGAGCTTCCATCGTGACGGTTGGGCGTTCACCTTCCCAACGTATTTTCAGCACCCCGAAGTTTTTTTGAACGATCATTTCGCCTACCCGGTACCGGTTGGTTTCGGAAGTGCCGCTTCGGATATGGGTCATGCCGCTCGAAGTGAAATCGTATAAAGGGTAGGGTAGGCCTTCAATTTGCATTTTGGAAATTTCAGCCATATGGCGATCGCCACTCAAAATGAGCAGGTTTTTGGGCTGAACAGCAGTAATCAATTTTAGAAGCCTTTTGCGTTCATTGGGAAAATTGCCCCATTTTTCATATCCATGATCGTCGGCAATTACCTGAACGCTTGAACAAAGTATGTTGAGGTTCGCCTGGCTGTTGCGCAGTTCTTTTTCGAGCCATGCCCATTGGGTTTCCCCCATCATTGAACCCACCTGATTGGGTATGTAACGTTTCTTTTTGGTTTCGTCGGGTACAAGGGAGTCCCTGAAATAGCGCAAATCGAGGATGATAACTTTTATCTTTTGATTCGCTTTCCCAAAGGTGTAGGACTGGTAGGCGCCGTCTCTTTTGCGTATCGGACTGTTGAGCGGAACATCCAAAAAATCCATCAGGCATTTTTTGGAGCCGCGTTTCATCGGATAATATTTGCAAGCATCGTTTTTGCCATAGTCGTGGTCGTCGTACACACCCACAACTTGTGTTTTGTTTCTTAGTTTTTTGTATTCAGGTTGCGTTTTGAGTAACCTGTAATGCGCAGCGAGGGCTCTCATATCCGTCGTGTCGGCATAAATAATATCGCCGAGCCATATCCATAAACCGGGGTTGTTGGCGGCAACCACCTGCCACATGGTTTGCGGCTTGTCCATTTTGTTGCAGGAGCCGAATGCAATAACGGTTGGAGCTACCGTTGTGTCGATGGCTTTGGGTTTGAAGGCTTCGAAGTCGGAAAGTTCGGATTCTTCAGCTGATTTTTCGGTAAATTCAGAAGCAGAAGCCGGTTTAGACGCGGATTTTTGGCCGGTTTTGTCAATTTGGGTAAAGGCAGGTAAAGACAACAGACAAAAACACACAGTCGTTGCCAAAAGATTCAATTTTCTCATCGAGCAAATATGCATGAAATATAACAGGAAATAAAACGCAGGTAAGATTTACGTGAATTGAACGACATTGCGACGATTATCGTACAACTAAGTCGCTTTACAATTTGTTAATGTTTGAATTGAGGCAACGATATCGGACAAAATGGTATCAATCAAAAGGAAATCAGGTGAAATCCATGCATTCCAATCAAGTTCGACTATGAGACAAAAACAAGTTTTCTTCCTGGCCGGTTTGTTCGTTTCCATGTTTCTGGGAAGTTGTAATTATACCCTTAAAATAAAGGATGGGCGCACAGCTTATGAAAGGAAACAGTTTGCGCTCGCAATTCCAATGTTACAAAAAGAACAGGCCAAAGCAAATACGAGGAAGGAAAAAGGACAACTTGCGTATTTACTCGGCGACTCCTATCGCCGCACAGGCCAGGATGAAAAAGCCCTGGTGTGGTTCAAAACGGCATACGATAACAACTATGGCCCCGATGCCTTGAAAGCCCAGGCATTTACTTTAAAAAAGCTGGAACGTTATGCCGCAGCGAAAGAAGCTTTTAAGACTCTGGGTATCGAAATTGGATCGCCTTATGAATACCGCAGAGAAATTACCAACTGTACGGTGGCCGAAGGTTGGCTGAAAGAATTGCCGGACAGCGGTTGGGCGGTTGAACCTGCGCCATTTAATAGTCCTCAAAATGATTTTTCCCCTGTACTTTTTCCCGATGGTCGTATCGTTTTCACCAGCGATCGGTTCATGGGCGGGCCGAAAGAATCCTACACATGGACGGGAAACCGGTTTATGCGGTTGTTGTTGGCTGAACCAAATAGCGCAAGCCCGCAATTGTTTGACGCAACCAATAATGCCAAAAGCAACGAAGGGGTAGCCTGCTTCAACAAAAATGCTACTGAATTATTTTTTTCCAAGTCGGTGAGTGCCTACAAAACTGACGATGCGTATAATAAACTTTATATCGCACAGCGGTTAGGCGCTGACGACAATTGGTCGCCTGCGATGCCCTTGCCCTTTCAAAAAGAAAAAGTCAATTATCTCCATCCTTGCCTGAGCGCCGATGGAAATACGTTGTATTTTGCTTCAAACGACTCCGATGGGTGGGGCGGATATGACCTGTACGCCATGCAACGAAACCCTAAAACCGAATTGGGTTGGGATGAACCCAAAGCGCTCAGCAGAAACATCAATAGCCCCGGAAATGAGCTGTTCCCCTCTGTCGATGGCGATACGCTTTATTTCGCTTCCGATGGCATAGCCGGCATGGGCGGGTTGGATATTTTTCGCACCTATAAATCTGAAAAAACAGCCTGGTCGCCTCCTTTTAACCTGAAGGCCCCGGTGAACAGCGGCGCGGATGACTTCGGTTTTCTGGTTCTAAATACTACGCCAAAAAACACGACCAAAACGCCCGGCGACCTGATCCGTTCCGGCTTTTTTACCAGCAACCGCCAATTGGAGGGAGCCCAGGGAGGTGATGATATTTTTAAGTTTGAACAACGTGTGCCTCCGCCCAAACCCCCAAAAGCGGATACGGTAGCAAAGAAACAACTCGCATACAAAATTATCCTCGAAGGGTATGTGTTGGAAAAAATTCTGACTGATCCGGCTGATCCAAACAGCAAGGTGCTAGGCAGGCGGCCGCTGTCAGGCGCATCCGTTCAAGCTGAGTTTTCAGGAAAAAAACAACCATTTGTCACCAAAGACGATGGTTATTTTAAAATGGAGCTCACTGAAAATACCGACTATCAGTTTAACGCCTCTTTGGCCGGTTATTTATCGAATAGCGCTAAGTTCAGCACTAAAGGTATTGCTAAAGACCCCGCCAACCCCGTTCAAACGTTTGAAGTTGAAATTGTGCTTGATAAGATTTTCAGGAACCGGGAAATCGTTCTGGAAAATATCTACTACGATTACGATAAATGGGATATTCGTCCCGATGCCGAACCTACGTTGAACAGATTGGCGGATATTCTCCGTCAAAACCCCGATATCAGGATACAACTTGGCAGCCACACCGACTGCCGCGGCGATGATGCCTACAACCAAAGTTTGTCGCAAAAACGCGCTCAAAGTGCTGTCAATTACCTCATCTCCAAAGGGATAGACCCCGCCAGACTGTCTGCCATGGGTTACGGCGAATCGCAACCTGCTGCAGGTTGCACTTGTACCCGCTGCACAGAAACGGAACATCAAACGAATAGAAGAACGACGTTTAAAGTAGAATGAGTTGATTGATTCGATTGATTCGATTGGTTCGATTTAATTGGAAAGCTCGGCTGGAATAATAGTTGTCATTTCTAAGCGAAACTGAGAGATGCCTAATTTTTAGATTTCACAGAGATTGATTGATTAAATTTCGAAGAAATTTAATCAATCCAAAAATCGAATCAATCGAATCAATCGAACCAATCGAATCAATTCCCTCATCCTCCCAGTGCTTTGGCAACAAAATATGCTGCTGCTGCTGCGACGGATCCGATGGCGGCAACTTTTAAAGCGCCCTTGAATGGTGGCTGACCGGTTGCTTTGCTTTTAAACCAGCCAAATATCAGCAAGCATGCCAAGGTTATACCAGCAGAATACTTCAGACCCTCTGAAGCGACATCAAAAAAATAATAAGGGATGAGGGGGATCAATCCGCCTACTACGTATGAAAGTCCAATGGTTAATGCGCTTTTGGTTGCTCGTCGTTCGTCGGGTTTTTCAAGGCCAAGTTCAAATTTCATCATAAAATCTACCCAGCGATCTTTGTTGGCAGCAAGTTCTTCCACCACCGCGTGTTGGGTAGGTTCGCTGATGCCATACTCACCCAGGATATCGCGAATTTCCTGCCTTTCGCGTTCTGGCAAACGTTCCACTTCATCGTATTCACGCGCCAATTCGGATTGGTAGTGTTCTACCTCTGTTTGGCCGGCAAGGAATCCGCCAAGCCCCATTGCAATGGAGCCGGCCACGATTTCGGCAATACCTGCAGTAAGTACAATTGCCGAAGAATCAATGGCGCCGGAAAGACCTGCGGCAAGTGCGAAGGGTACCGTTAAACCGTCAGACATTCCGATCACAACATCGGTCACAAATTCCGAGTTTCTAAAATGCTCTTCGTGGTGATGGTCGTGCGGGTGATCGTTATAATGCGGGTGTAGGTGGATGTCAGGCATGCGTAGCGATATTTTGGCAAAGATAAACACGGATTTTATGTGATTAGACTGATTACGCAGATGGATTCATCTGACTCCAAAGGATTTGACCCGATGGCAAACAAAGCGATGGTGATATGTGCGTGTGAAGAGGGTTATTGAAATAAAAATCCCGAATTTTTCATTTGAAAAATTCGGGATGCAAGTGGAAGCTGGTTCCTATTTAAGTGATATGGATCATTTATTCTTCGTCATCATAGGCAGATTTCATGCGGTATTTAGATTTTTCAACAGGTTTGAGTTTTTTCTTTTTGTGATCGTGAAAGTGTTGTGATTGTTGTTCGCGATCATCGCTTCGGCGGGTGTCTTTTTTGTTCTTTTCCCAATTTTTCATGGCAAAAGTAGTAGGTTTTTAATCGCCCAATCTGCTCGCAAAGGATCAGCTTTGTGGGCGTTCGGTGAATAAATGTGAGTGTTTTAGATTACAAAAATAGTCCCTCCGGAGAATTACGCAAGTATTTAGCTCAAAAATTTTTCAAACAAACCACGTTCACCTCTGAAAAAATCCCAGCGGTTTTGATTTAAGTGTCCATAAAATTGTCCTCGTCACCGTATTAAATTGACTTCTCCTTTGAGTTTGCCTGCGTTTCCATTTAACAGTGTGTATTCAAATGTGTATAAATAAACGGCAGAAGCAGCGGGTTTGCCATTGATGGTGCCATCCCATCCTTCACCCACATTATGGGACGCAAAGACACGTTGCCCCCAGGCGGCAAACACCTGAAGTTGATAATCTTCGAAGATGTTTTTGTGAAAAAAAGGAAGAAATACATCATTGTATTGATCGTTGTTCGGTGTAAAGGCATTTGGAATTTGGAACAGATAATCCAGTTTTTCATCCAAAAACAATGTTGCAGTATCCACGCATCCATATTGATCAACTACGGCACAATAAACCGGCTGGCTTGAAACAGGGTTGAAAACCAATGGGTTTTGATTGCCGAGCGACCCACCTTCCTGGTTCCACCAGTTTACCGTGCCGGTTGCCTGAGAAGCGACAGCTGTTAGTTCCACTTCTTG
>JAEUUR010000521.1 GCA_016787465.1 Saprospiraceae bacterium
GAAACGTCGATTCTTCTGGGATTTCTTTTTTGAAAAATCATTGGTAACAATTGCCTTTGCAGCCGTATTAACGCTTGGCGGCATTTTTTGTATGCTTTTATTTTTCGGGATACAAACCTTTGAAGAAGTAGGGTTGGTGGATTTTCTTTTTGGTAGGGAATGGAATCCGGCGGCATACGAGCATCCCCGTTTTGGCATTGGCGCTATGCTGGTAAGCACATTTTTGGTTACCAGTGGCGCCATGATCATAGCGATACCGTTGGGAATCGGTACTGCAGCGTTTTTATCAGAATTAGCACCCTCCCGGGTTCGCACCTTTTTAAAACCAGTTGTTGAAATGCTGGCTGCGATTCCGTCAGTTGTAGTAGGATTTTGGGGAATTGTGCAGGTAGGGCCAGGTTTAGCCAGTTTATTTCATTTACCAAATGGTTTAAACGCATTTAACGGTTCGGCACTATTGGCAATCATGTCGCTTCCTACCTTAATTTCAGTTGCGGAAGATGCTATTCATGCCGTACCGAAACATTATAAAGAAGCAAGTTATGCCCTTGGAGCGAGCAGGTGGGAAACCCTAACCCGAGTTACGCTTCCAGCATGCAAATCCGGAGTTTTAGCGGCTGTGATGCTCGGTTTGGGGCGTGCATTGGGAGAAACCATGACGGTATTGATGGCTACCGGAAACGCGACAGCGATGCCCAATGGTTTTTTTGACCCTGTACGCACCATTACGGCAACTGTGGCCATTGAAATGGGCGAAGTGCCCTTCGGCACTACGCACTATTACAGCTTGTTTGCCTGCTCCCTGCTGTTGTTTTTGATTACGCTGATCGTTTATCTGTCAGCCGAATGGCTGGCGGCTGGATTTCGAAAAAAAGGCCAATAAACCATGCGCAAAAAAACATCACAGATTTTTGGATTCGCCTTCATGTTATTTGCTGCAAGTGTGGTAACAGCTTTAGCCGGCTTGATGTTTTTTCAATTGGTTTATAACGGCTTACCTGTTTTAAGCTGGAAGTTTTTAACCCAATTTCCACAAAAAGGAATGACGGAAGGCGGAATTTTGCCTGCAATTTATGGCACCACACTTATTACACTCATTTCCACCTTATTTGCAACACCGTTTGGTGTTGGTTGTGCCGTATATCTAAGTGAATATGCCTCCGATACCTGGGCGACCCGAATCATCAGGGCATCCATTCGGAATCTTGCGGGCGTGCCAAGTATTGTATTTGGTTTATTCGGATTAGCTATTTTTGTTGAAGGCATGGGCATGGGCCTCTCCGCTTTGGCGGCAGGCTGTACGCTTGGTCTGCTTACCCTCCCTTCCGTCATCACTACCACCGAAGAAGCATTGCACAATGTACCCCGTATAAATCGGGAAGGCGCTTTTGCCCTGGGCGCAACCAAATGGGAATGTGTACGTACCGTTGTGCTACCTTCAGCAGTTCCAGGTATTTTAACCGGAGTTATTTTGGCGCTTTCAAGGGCTGCCGGGGAAACGGCGCCCATTCTGTTCACCGGTGTGGCATTTTATGCACGTTACTTGCCCGGCTCTGTTTGGGATGAATTTATGGCGATTCCCTATCATTTATATATCCTGTCCACACAACATCACGATATTGAGCATGTTAGACCGCTAGCATATGGCTCCGGCCTGGTGCTTATATTATTGGTTTTGGGATTGAATTTAACCGCATTTGCAGTCCGCGCCAAGTATCAACGGCAATAAGTTTGGAAAAACTATGAACAATGTGAAATTAGATATAAAACATTTGAATTTGTTTTTTGGGAACAAACAGGTTCTTAAAGACATTTCCATTTCAATACCCAAAGGGGCAATAACCGCTTTAATCGGGCCATCAGGCTGTGGGAAAAGCACCTTGCTTCGTTCCATAAACCGCATGCATGATTTAAACCGGGAAGCCCGTATTAATGGTCAAATATTGTTCGATGATCATAACATATTGCATGGAAACACCAACGTAGTGTTCTTGCGTCAAAGGATTGGGATGGTATTTCAAAAACCAAACCCATTTCCTATGTCCATTTTTGAAAATGTAGCCTACGGTTTAAAGATCAACGAAAAAATGAACAAACAAGCTTTGAAAGCCCAAGTTGAACAGAGCCTCCAACAAGCTTTCTTATGGGACGAAGTAAAAGACGAATTGGATCATTCCGCACTGGCTTTAAGTGGTGGCCAACAACAAAGATTATGCATCGCGCGAACGCTGGCAGTTGCACCAGAAGTCATTCTGTTCGATGAGCCATGCTCCGCACTCGACCCGATTTCCACTGCCAAAATTGAAGCGCTG
>JAEUUR010000541.1 GCA_016787465.1 Saprospiraceae bacterium
ATTTTTTGACTGAAGAAAGTCAAATTTCGAAAGAGCAATATCAACAATTCATAGAATTACTTCATGAGACAGAGCCACATCTTTCCTTAGAATTGGTTTCATGTTTTGAAATAATCGCTATTAATTTTGGAATTCGGAAAGGCAATCGAGGCAAAATTGAAGAGTATGGGGAATTTGTTCTAGCCCTTCAAAAAAGAAGGGTAGAAACCGGGAGAATATTCATAGAAGGTGTATTAATGGCTCGGGAATATCAAAGTATCGCTTCATTTGCATTGCTGCTTAAAGAATTTGATTGGGCTTTGAAATTCATTGAGGCAAACAAATACAAAGTAGCAGGCCTGATGAGTTCATTAGAATATTATGAGTTTTGTCTTGCTATGTACAAATACCATACAGGAAACAAATTAGAGGCGCTCCGATTGCTGATGGATAATGAATTTGAAGACCTATCCTGCGCTATCTCTGCGAGAATATTGGAAATAAAAATTCTCTGTACCCTGGAATTAGAAGGCGAAACTAAATTAAAAATTTCCGAGCAGTTAGATGCAAGAATAGAGGCCGGAATTTTGTTTTTCTTTCGTTTGAAGGGGTTCCCTGCTAATGTACGCACCATGCTCAAACGCTTCATGGACACCATGAAAAAAATCATCCGTGCCAAAGAAAACCGGAAGTGGAATATTCTTGAAAGAATCAAAAAAGAGGTAAGTGAAGTAGACTACATTGCTGAACGATCCTGGTTGCTTGGAATCATCGACAAGATCCTGGCGTCAAAAAAGTAGCCTATTTTTATTTGAAAGTCGCCACCATCCTCACCGCCGTCACAGCTGCCTCCACACCTTTGTTACCATGCTTGCCGCCGGCCCTGTCTAAGGCCTGCGCTTCATTCAACACAGTCAACAAGCCAAAAATGTGCGGTTTGCCGGTGCTGATGGTCAATTGTGTGAGTCCGTTCGCTACCGCCTGATTGATGTATTCATCGTGGTTGGTTTCACCTTTGATTACACAGCCAAGGCAAATAACTGCATCCAATACGGTTTTCTGATGCAAAGCCACGGCGCCTGCCGGCAGTTCAAAAGAACCGGGCACCTGAACCACCACGATATCTGCCTCGGAAACACCGTGTTTTAATAAGGTGGAAACACAACCATCATACAATGCGCCGGTAATGTGTCTGTTCCATTCAGCCACCACAATGCCGAACCTCATTCCTTTGGCGTCTGGAATGTTGTTCTCATTGTACGCTGATAAATTTTGAAGCGAAGAAGCCATTTGCTGGATACTGGATACTGACTGGGGATAGAACTGGCAAAACACAAAAACACAAAAACACAAAAACACAAAAACACTAAAACACAAAAACACAAAAACACAAAAACACAAAAACTCACCCTACATTTCGAGTCGCTTGCAACACATGCCTTTGCCCGTGGCGCACCAACCATTCGAGCATATTGCCCAGGGTCATTTTAAAAAATCCACTCGGCCCCCACCCTATTTTCGGGCGATTCAGATCTACCTCTTTAACCGCCTGAATATTGCGAAGCAATCGCTCCGAGTTGATCAAAAAGGTTTTCAAAACTTCCTTTCCCATGGGTTGGTGAATCAAATCATACCGTTTAGGAGTACGCCTGGGTTTTCCGGTAGCGACATCGGCAATTCTCAACACGCGTCTGGCTACCCAAGTATAGGACACACGTGCACCCTGACCCGTTTGCGCCCAACGGCGCGCTTTTGCCAGGTGAATGGAACGCTCGATACGCGGCAAATACATGTCCAGAAAAATATTCAGGTGCGCAATACACTCCAACGCATTCCACGATTCCATGCCTTTCCGAAGCTGCAAGGCTTCAAGGGGTTGGTTGGAAAGCCTGGAACGCACCATCTCCAATAAATCCCGCAGGTCGCTTTCGATCTTTCCAAGTAGTTCAATTTGATCCATAGGGGCGCAAAAATAGTTCCTAACCGAGCAGCCCCAAAGGATTAAGTCTTTTTTTTGATAAATTCTAAAGAACTTTGCCCCCGATGAAGACTAAAAGTTACAGAAAAGACAAAATCAACGTAATCACCCTGGGGTGCTCTAAAAACCTGGTCGACAGCGAAAACCTGATCACCCAATTGCGTGGCAATGAATTCGAAGTGACCCATGAAAAGGATGACAGCGACGCCAATGTGGTTATCGTCAATACCTGTGGGTTTATCGACCTGGCCAAGCAGGAAAGCATCGATACAATCATCAATTATGCCGCTGAAAAACGAGCTGGCCGTATTGAAAAATTGTACGTAACAGGCTGTTTGTCACAACGTTACAAAGACGACCTTGAACAGGAAATACCGGAAGTTGACGCCTTTTTCGGCACGCTTGAGATGCCTGCTTTACTGGCAAAACTGGAAGCCGATTACAAATATGAACTACTTGGCGAGCGTCAAATCACCACCTTGCCGCACTATGCCTACCTGAAAATCAGTGAAGGTTGCAACCGAACTTGTTCCTTCTGTGCCATTCCGCTCATGCGCGGCAAACATATCAGCCGCCCGGTGGAAGAACTGGTTGCCGAGGCCAAAAACCTCGCCAAACGCGGCACAAAAGAACTCCTGCTCATCGCCCAGGAGCTCACCTATTACGGCCTTGATTTGTATAAAAACAGGGAATTGCCGCGCTTGCTCCATGCACTTGCCGATGTGGATGGCATTGAATGGATACGGCTACACTACGCATATCCATCCAAGTTCCCGCTTGAAATCCTGGATGTCATGGCCGAGCGAAAGGAAGTGTGCAACTACCTCGACATTCCACTGCAACACGCCGCCGACCCCGTACTTGAAGCCATGCGTCGTCAAATCACACGTGCAGAAACTGAAGAATTAATGGCTAAAATCAGAGAAAAAGTGCCTGACATTGCGCTCAGAACTACTTTCCTGGTGGGACACCCCGGCGAAACAGACCGTGATTTCGAATCGCTGCTCTCTTTTGTT
>JAEUUR010000585.1 GCA_016787465.1 Saprospiraceae bacterium
CGGGGTTGCCTGGCAGTGGAAAAGATACAATAGCTGAAAAGTTGGATATGCCCGTGGTGAGTCTGGATCAGATCAGACAGAATCTGGGAATCAAACACGACGATAAAAACGGCCAGGGTTCAGTGGCTCAGGCGGCCTATAAACAAGCCAAAACTTTTGGGGCCAAAAAACAATCTTTTGTGTGGAACAGCACCAATTTAACCACTGATATGCGCAACCGATTGATTCATGCCCTCTCGGTGTACAACCCCAGGTTTCGAATCGTTTATGTGGAAACTTCCATGGCAAATATCGAACACCGACGTGCAGAAAACATCCCGATGGACAGGTTGAGGGCGCTACAAAACAAACTGGATATGCCCCTGCCGGAAGAAGCCCATGTGGTGGAATATGGGAGAAATTGATTTTTCGATTATTCGATTGTACCGATTGTTCGATTGTTCGATTTTTTGATTGGGTGGTTTGGTTGATCTAAACGAAGTTTTGACATAGACAAAACAATACAATCGAACAATCGGTACAATCGAAAAATCGAACAATCAAATCATCCTTTTTTCTTAAACCGGTAAGAATACAAATCGGGTTCTCCTTCGTAGTATCCGTCGAGGGAGAGCGAATTATAAGCGCTTTGGATGGCATCGATGGCTTCAGCCGTGCTGTTAACCCTGTTACCGTTGACGCTACTGATCACAAATCCAGGCTGCATATTGGTGTCATAGACGACACTGCCTCGTCTGACACTGGTTACAATGGCGCCTTGCACACGCATCCGCCGTTTTTCATCCCGACTTAAATCGCGCAGTGCGAAACCAAGTTCTTTTTCAAGTTCGTCGCCGCGTACGCGCGCGATGCCTGCGATGTTGTTGCCATCCTTGAGTTGTAATTTGTTTCGGATTTTTTTTCCATCCCGCCAGTATTCCAGTTGAACGGATTCGCCGGGCCTGAAACGCCCCACGTATTCCTGAAGTTCGGCCGTGCTACGAACTTTAGCGTTGTTGACGGCAATGATGACATCGCCGACTTCCAATGCGGCATCCTCAGCTGCGCCGCCTTTGGTAATCCGGTTGATCAATACCCCTTCCGCATTGGGCAACTCCAGATCTTTGGCGGTTTCTGCATCCAAATCCTGAATACCTACGCCTAAAAATGCACGTTGCACCAGGCCGAATTCTCTCAAATCGCGGATTACTTTTTGCACCAGATTGGAAGGGACAGCAAATGAATATCCTTCATAACTTCCTGATTCTGTAATGATTGCAGTATTTACGCCAATAAGTTCCCCGGCGGTATTCACCAGCGCACCGCCACTGTTTCCAGGGTTTACGGCGGCGTCTGTTTGAATAAAGGATTCGATGCTGGCGCCACCGCCCAGAATATTGATATTGCGACCTTTGGCGCTCACGATACCTGCTGTAACCGTACTTTCCAGGTTAAAAGGATTTCCAACGGCTAAAACCCATTCGCCAACACGTACAGAATCACTGTTTCCAAACACCACAAAGGGCAAATTGAACTCTTCAATTTTCAGCAGCGCAATATCAGTTGATTGATCGGTACCGATCATCTTGGCTTTGTATTCACGTTTATCTGCCAGCGTCACTTTGATGTCTGCGCTTTTTTCCACCACGTGGTGATTGGTGACCAAATAACCATCGGGAGTTAGGATAACTCCGGATCCGGAAGAGCCAGTGAGGCTACCGCCAAAAATGCTGTTTTCAGAACCAATTAAGGCTTTGATGTTCACAACTGCAGGCGTAGCAATGTCGGCAGCTACCGTGAAATTCGTAGGAGCCGCTGAATTGAAATTGCTTCTTGAGTTGAACAGCTTGTCGACCAGGCCGGTGTATTTGGATTCCCCGGCTTCATCCGTCCACACCACTTTTTTAGAACCCCAAAGTGAACTGTATATAAAAACGGAAAGCAGGGAACTCCCTACACAAACGAGTGAAAGCCAGAGGTATTTTCTCATAGTAATTTTTTGATTGCAATAAACCGGCCAGGATTGGAGTCGATCAGCATGGCTAACGCAGATGTTTCACATTTAGTCTAAACAAGCATTCCAGCACAAAGTTTTTTAGGCAATTTATCCTGAATGAGAAAAATGAACGGAACTTTGCATCGCCGGTTTATTCGTTGAAATATCTTGTTTCACACATTCTTCTGACCTACAATTATGATTAAACATGATGAAATTTTATAAATATCAAGGTGCAGGTAACGACTTTATTATGGTTGATCAACGTACGCAACAGTGGTTGACTCGGGCTGATACCACAAAAATTGAAAAACTGTGCGACCGGAGGTTTGGTATTGGGGCTGACGGGTTGATCTTGTTGCAATCATTGCCTGGATACGATTTTGAAATGGTGTATTTTAATTCCGATGGACGTGAAAGTACCATGTGCGGGAACGGCGGGCGTTGTATCGCAGCCTTTGCCCATGATCTTGGTATGGATGGAAATCATTTCAAGTTCATGGCAATAGATGGGGCGCATGAAGCTGCCGTCGACATGCATGGTACCCGCTCGGAGGCATGGGTTGAGTTAAAAATGTCGGATGTAAAAGGTGTCGAAGTATATGGCGATGCCTATGTTCTCAATACCGGATCGCCGCATTTTGTCAGATTTGTAACAGAAATAGATCAACTGGATATGGTGGCAGAAGGCAGGGCAGTTCGTTACAACCACCGTTTTGCGGGCGAGGGGATCAATGTTAACATGGTTGCGCCTTTTTTAACCTCTTCGAAAGAACCGGCATTAAAAATCAGGACCTACGAACGCGGTGTAGAAAATGAAACACTGGCTTGCGGCACAGGTGTGACGGCGGCGGCAATTGCTTCTTATTTCGAACAAAGCCTGAAATGGGGTAAACATGAAATTGCAGTGGAAGCCCGGGGCGGCAATTTATCGGTACGGTTTCAAGCGCATCCCGACAACTCGTTTACAGATGTTTGGCTGTCGGGGCCGGCGGCATTTGTGTTTGAAGGGCAAGTTTAGTGGCACTTCAAAGAAATGGGCCCGGCTTTGATTTCGTTGCTTTCATGACCGGCCCGGTCTTTGATTTTGATAAAATAGTTCAGGGTATCGAACAGGAAAGATTGAGGTACGTTATCGCAGGCGAGTTTTAAACCTTCGGGCGTCACATAAATGCAGCAACTGGTTGGGATAACAATGGAAATTTCGCCTGAAATGCCGTTTCCGGCGCCTTGCGGGTCGACGTATGGAAGTTGATATTCAAATTTGGAAAATGAATCCCGGTCGTCGCGGACAAACACACTGGCGGTGGCATCATTGCCCGGATAACCCAAATCGCCGTCGCCATCTGTGTATGAAAGATAAATGGTAACGCTATCGCCCTCCGATTTACCTTGTTGGAGTACTGATTTTGAAAGGCCTTCGAATTTAATCACGGGTTCTTTTGGGTAATCGGGAGGCCGCACGCAAAACTGGTTCATGCTCAGGGCAGCCAAAGAAAGCAGTATCCAAAATGCAGTTTGTCGTTTCATGGAATAAAAGTAGTTTAAAATCCGAAAGCTCGGTAGTTTGTTTAGGAAACTTTCTCAACGCATGAATCAAACAACCCAACGCGCTGAATTATTGCATCTGA
Source organism: Saprospiraceae bacterium (assembly GCA_016787465.1). GTDB lineage: Bacteria > Bacteroidota > Bacteroidia > Chitinophagales > Saprospiraceae > M3007. The sequence continues at coordinate 3,607 of JAEUUR010000585.1, forward strand.
TCGAGGATTTGAATGCTACCCGGTTTGATGTGGTTGCCGATCGGGTTTTTGAATATCAGCGCCTTTACAATCCTTTATATGCGCAATTTCTGGAACTGTTGGGTGAAAAAAACCTACGGCCTTTCCTTCCCATCTCCTTGTTCAAACAATATCAAATCCAAACCGGAGTGTGGCAACCTGCCGATTTTTTTGAAAGCAGCGGTACAACGGGTAGCAACACTTCGAGACATTTGGTCAGGGAAATAGAATGGTACTTGCACCATGCGCGCAACGGTTTTTCCAAATTTTACGGGGATCCCTCGGAATGGTGCATCCTGGCCTTGCTGCCCAATTATCTTGAACGCGGCAGATCTTCTTTGGTGGCCATGGCGGATTCCTTTATCCGATTGTCCAAATACAAGGAAAGCGGCTTTTTTTTGAATGATTTTGAAAAACTGCACGACACATTGTTGTATTGTCAAAAGAGCGGGTTCAAAACCCTTCTTTTGGGTGTAAGCTTTGCTTTACTGGATTTTGCATATGCCTATCCAATGGATTTGAAAGGAGTGGCGGTGATGGAAACTGGTGGCATGAAAGGACGAAGAAAGGAAATGACCCGACAGGAATTGCATGCAGAAATCACTGAAGAGTTGCATCCCGACAGCATTCATTCTGAATATGGAATGACTGAACTTTTCTCGCAGGCATATGCGAAAGGCGGCGTTATCTTTACGCCGGCGCCAACCATGAAAGTAATAGCAACAGAAATCAATGATCCATTTTGTGAGGTTCCTTTTGGCCGAACAGGCGTGTTAAACATCTTAGATTTGGCAAATTTGGATACCATCAGCTTCATTCAAACGGAAGATTTAGGCAAGGTTTATGACGACGGCCGGTTTGAAGTTTTAGGCAGGTTGGACGCCGCAGAACTCAGAGGTTGCAACCTCCTTGTTGAATAATTCAGAGTGGGTGTGGGCGTGGGAGGTTCTGGCTCGCAATTCAGAGTGGGTGTGGGTGTAGGTGTGAGTGTGGGAGGTTCTGGCTCGTCTACGGCTCGCATCCAATTTCTAATTTCTAATTTCTAATTTCCAATTTCCAATTTCCAGTATCCAATTTCCGAAAAAATGCCCAGTTTACTCATTCGCCAAATCGGCTGCCTGGTATCTACAGATTCTAACCTGCGTTCGGTTGTTTGCGGCGCTGAAATGGCTTTGCTTCCCAAATTGGAAGATGCCTTTGTTTTAATTGAAGACGGCAAAATAGCTGCTTATGGCCCTATGACGGAATGCCCGGAGCGAGCCGATGAGGTCATTGACGCTTCAGGCCGGTTTGTGTTCCCTGCCTGGTGTGATTCGCACACGCATATTGTTTTTGCTACAACACGGGAAGAGGAGTTTGTTGATCGGATCAAAGGATTGAGTTATGAAGAAATAGCACGGCGGGGCGGGGGAATTCTAAACTCTGCCCGCAAGCTGCAATTGGTGGATGAAGACACCCTATTTTCCGGCGCATGGAACCGGTTGCAGGAAGTAATCAGCTATGGCACGGGAGCGATCGAGGTCAAAAGCGGTTACGGACTTACCTTGGAAAGTGAGTTGAAAATGTTGCGGGTTATTCGACGGTTAAAGGAAAAAAGCCCCATTCCGGTGAAGGCTACTTTTTTAGGCGCCCATGCCGTTCCGCTCGAATTCAAAGAAAGACGGGGTGATTATATTAGATTGATTATCAATGAAATGCTTCCTCAGGTTGCGGGCGAAGGACTAGCCGATTATTGTGATGTTTTTTGCGACAAAGGTTTTTTTACACCGGAAGAAACCGACCTGATTTTGAAGTCGGCAGCCCGATACGGATTAAAAGCAAAAATACACGCCAACGAACTTGGAATTACTGGAGGCGTTCAGGTTGGCGTAGCCAATGGCGCGCTGTCGGTTGATCACCTGGAGTACACCGGCACAGAGGAAATTGAAGTTTTGAAAAACAGCAACACGATGCCCACCTTGTTGCCCAACTGCGCATTTTTTCTCGGAATACCCTATCCGGCGGCACGGCAGATGATTGATGCGGGTTTGCCGGTTGCGCTTGCTAGCGACTACAACCCCGGTTCGTCGCCGTCCGGTAACATGCCTTTCGTGATTTCGCTAGCATGCATCCGAATGAAGATGCTTCCGGAGGAAGCTGTGTTTGCGGCCACGTTAAATGGCGCCCGTGCGATGGAGCTGGAAAAAGAGTTTGGAACAATTGCTGTCGGCAAGGTTGCAAATTTGGTGATTTCCAAACCCATGCTGTCGCTTGCCTTACTTCCATACAGTTTTGGTAGCAATCTTGTTGAAACGGTGGTGATCAACGGGACGGCGGTTGTAAAGTAAGTATTAACGGCAATAAAGGCTGTTAAAAATTCGTTCACCGGCCGATTTTACCTTGTTAAAAACTCCAATTAATTCAAGCTTTTATAGATCAAAACGGCTTGGTTTTTGTAATTTTGCGGCCATTATGCCAAAAAACCAGGTCAATTTGTTAAATCCTTTCTTCACGGGCAACAGAGTGCGTTATCAATGTATCTGGTGCTCAAAACCGAGATAACCAGTTCACTTTTTATCCATCAACCATTGTTAAATTTTCACACACTGATGCAAAAATTTCTAATCCCGCTCTTCGCGTGCCTTATATTCGGCATTCCTTCCGTATTGCATGCTCAGAACCCGGAAAATATCGCATTACCGCATGGCGCCAAGCTGATACCTCAGGCGCCTTCTTCCAATACCCCAGACATGATGTGCAATAATGCGGGCACGTTTACCATCGGTCAATTTATCGGAAACAGCAACGACACCCAATTGCCGGTCATTTTTCTTTGTGCAAACGATTCCATCGAAATCGTTCACGGCAATGACGCAGATTTGAGCGGCGACCCAGTGCCTGGTACCCCAGCCGGTATCGCCTACGCATTTTATGATTGTCTTCCAACCGTAATGGGCGATAACCTCCAAAACATCATCACCGATGGATGCCTCATAACTGTTCCTCCTCCAACCAACGGGCTTTATATCACTTCAGGTGTAGCCAACGGCGCCAGCACCTGGTTTTTTAACAGTGGCGCTTTGATCACGTTGTTTGGAAGTGGCCAACCAACCAATATTTTTTACGCTCCAATTACCGTCGATGCTTTGCCTACTACTTATGAAACGGCAAACGTTGGCTTCCCTCCCGGTCCTTGCGTAAATGTCAATACCGGTGCAGCTTTTGAAGTTGTTTACCTCAATCCTGTTAACGCAGATGGTATCACTGTAAATAATGGCAATGATTGCCTGGGGCGTTTTACCGTTCGTGGCGGTTACCCGGAATATGATAACGCGGCTACCTATGACATTCAGATTTACCTCACCAGCGACCCGACTGTAAAAGCGCTCATTCACACCCAGGAAGCGCAATGGTTTCACCTGGCGCCGATTATTTTTTCTGTGCCTCAGCCAGGCAACTACACCATCGAAATCATCGACGGAAAATCATGCCCCCATACATTTACCATGGACATGACGGCTTGTAATCCTACGGATAACGTGGTAATTACTTTGCCTGATACAACTGCCATGCCTGGCGCAACGAACTTTTGTATCCCTGTAACCGTGGATAATTTTGAAATTATTTCAAGTTCGTTTTCCGTTAACTGGGATCCGAATGTGCTACAATATGTGGGCATTTCCAATGTAAATCCGATTCTCGACCCATTCACCTCCACCACACTAAACGATGCCTTTGCAGCGAATGGTCAAATCGGTTTTCTGATTTATGACATTGATGTAGTTGGTAACGTACTCACGATTCCGAACGACAGCGTGTTGTTCGAATTGTGTTTTGATGTAGTAGGTCAGTTAGCCACCTGTACTGGTTTGACGGTATCGAATACGCCAACCTCTGTGGCATTTGAAGACGAAATGGGTCAGAACCTGGCTGTCACGGTCGATACAGGAAGTGTTTGCGTCGGTTTTGCTCCACTGGATTTTACCATTGATATTATTGACACAACCTGCTTGGGTACAGCCTCGATGGTGATCACTGCTACAGGTGGCGTGAGTGATTTTGACATAACTGTCAATGAGTTTAATACAGGCGTTGTCTTTCCCGGTTCCATTTCCGGCATTGGATCATCGTTTACGATTACGAATAATATAGGCAACTTTAATAATCTGACTTATACCTACGAGGTGTGTGTAACAGATGACAGCAACACCATGTTATGTGATACGATTGATGTGTTCATTCCAACCCTGGGTTCACAAATTTCATTTGTACAAACACCCACTTGTAATGGTTTGGAGAATGGAATTATCCAGGCTGTTGTTTTGGTAGGCGGTTCTCCTGTTGCAAACCCGGGTCCGCAATATACATACGCGTGGTCGCCCAACACGGTTCCCAACCCAACTGGCCCGATCCAGGATGGTATGATAGCCGGCGGCGTGCCTTCAGGTAACTACACATTGATTGTCACTGATACCCAAAGAAACTGTTCAGCCCCCATTGCCTCGGGCTTTTTGGGCCAACCTTTACCGATCAGCTCTGATGTGGTGACGGTTACCCAGGCATCTTGTACAGGCATTGCAAACGGCTCGATCAGTTATACAGTTGAAGGTGGTACGCCCAACGCCAATGGTCAGTACGGATTTTCCTGGGAAGACGACAATGGTCAGCCGGTAGGCGCGCCAGGTTTGAATAACCCAATTGTCATTAACAACATACCATCCGGCACTTATTCGGTTACGATCGTTGACAATAACCTTTGCACGTTCATCGACCAGGTGACGGTAACTGATCAAAAAACCGTTGAACTCAACCCAGGTTCGGTGCAAGTGCCGGTATCTTGTTTCGGGTTGAGCGATGGCGGCGCAACGGCTACGGTTACAGAGCTTCCAACCTCATTCGGCAGTTCCTACACCTTTGTTTGGTCGCCCAACGTAGTTGGTTCTATGCAAACCAACCTGAACCTTTCTTCGGGTTATTCCAATGTGCCGGCGGGTACTTATTCCGTTACCGCCACAGACGTCAACGGATGTAGCGCCACTACAACCGTAACTGTTACCCAGCCTAATGAACTTGTACTTGATACCCTGGGTATTCAAGGCCCCGGTTGTGGTCAGGCAAATACAGGCTCCATCAATGTAGTTGCAATCGGCGGAAACGGCGGCCCAAACTATACCTACAACTGGAGCAATATGGGCACCACAGCCGGACAGAGCGGCTTGGCAGTTGGTACCTACACGGTGACGGTTACAGATATTAATGGATGTCAGGATTCACTGACATTCACGTTGGATCCGCCAGCTCCGCCTTCACTTACCGTCAATCCGACTTTGGTACGTTGCGGGGGCGACGGTGCTTTAACCGTGGTTGCGCCTACTGCTGTTGATTTCGCATGGGCTACGATTCCAAGCGGTTTGACCTTTCCGGATACCAACATGATCAGTAACCTCGATGGCGGTACGTATGTTGTGACAATTACCGATGGGTTTAGCTGTACGGCAGCCGATACCATCACGCTGGCCAGTGTAACGCCGCTTTCATTTGCAGATACCACCTTTGTGCAGCCTTCTTGTTTTGGAACGGCCAATGGTATTTTGGGCGTTGTCGTACAAGATGGCCAGGCGCCATATGTGAACTATAACTGGAACCCGACACAATCCATCACTGGCCCTACGATTCCTAATCTGCAGGCAGGCACCTATGCTGTAACCGTCACGGACAATGTAGGATGTACCCTCACAGGCTCCTTTACCCTCACACAGCCGCCTCAAATTGTGAATACAATTTCAGGTTTGGTGGATGTTTCTTGTTTCGGCCTTTGCGATGGCGGAGCAACCATCACGACCAATTATGCTTCAACGCCGCCAACAACAGGTTCCTTTATTTACATCTGGAGCGATGGTTTGAGCACTTCGGCCATGCGTACCGACCTTTGTGTGGGGCAGCATATTGTAACCGCTGCTGATCCGAACAACTGCAGCGATACCGACACACTTGTAATTACAGGGCCTCCTGCCGTAGCATCTTCAGCAACTTCTACAACGCCTGCTTCATGCTTTGGCGTTGCGGACGGTACAGCAACCATCGTGGGCACAGGCGGTAACGGCGGCCCTTATTCAGTACTTTGGAGTAATGGATCCACCGGCGCTACAATCACTGGTCTGGCGGCAGGCCCTTACACCGCAACCGTAACCGATGCCAATGGCTGTACAGGTACAGTGGCAGGTATCGCAGTGAGCCAACCTGCGCAAATTGTAGTCACTCAGGATTTGCTCCAAACCGACAACCCAAAATGTTTTGGCGACGATAACGGCCAGATAGCTGTGGTGGTTACCGGAGGTAACGGTGGCCAGGTGCAATATCAATGGACAGACGATCAAGGAAATATTTTGGGCAGCACGCCACAATTGCTGGAAGATATTCCCGCAGGTACATACAACGTAGTTGTAACGGACAGTGAAGGTTGCACCGGCTCCCTGAATGATATCACGTTGAATGATCCGGCGCCTGTGTTAGGGGATTACGAAACACCGGATCCATTGCTTTGCCATGGTGACGAAACAATCCTGAATATCGCTACCATCAACGGCGGTTCCGGCGGCCCATACCAATTCAGCCTCGATTATGGCGCTTTGCTCGACCCCGGCTTCCCGGTGAGCATTGGCGGCGGCGAGCACTACCTGACCTACTACGATGTGAACGGTTGCTCTTTCACGGATACCATTGATATTCTTGAGCCGGAACTTATCGAAGTCGTATTCGACCCGAGCACCATTGAAATCGAACTGGGAGATACCACCTATCAGTTGAAGCCCCTGATCACCGGCGCTGCTGTAGATACCTTCCTTTGGACGCCGGCTGAATACCTGAATACGCCAAACGTGCTGAACCCTTATGTGGTAACCTACGAATCCAGAACCTTCAACCTGGTTGTATTCGACCAAAATGGTTGCTCCGGAGAAGGCTCCATTACGGTCGATATTGATCCAAACCGCAACGTGTATGTGCCAAACGTATTCAAACCCGGAGTTGGCGGCTTAAACGACCACTTTAACGTGTACGTCGGCAGGGGTATAGAAATTGTGAATTTCATGCGGGTGTATGATCGCTGGGGAGAATTGATGTATGCCCGTGAAAGATTCCTGCCCAACAACGACAACTTTGCCGATGGCTGGGATGGTAAATTCAACGGCGATTATGTGAATCCCGGCGTTTTTGTGTACATCATCGAAGTTACTTTCCTCGACGGCACAGTGTTGTTGTATCGCGGTGATGTAACGGTGGTAAGGTAAATTAATTGATTCGATTGTTTCGATTGGTTCGATTGTTTCGATTGATGACAAGAGGAACATAACGTACTCAGAATCAGTTATCCTATACATATTTCCCTTGAATTCAAAGGGGTAATCAAAAAAAAAAACGCGTGGTATCCACCACGCGTTTTTTCTATTTAATCGGATCAATCGAACCAATCGAACCAATCGAATCAATCGGAATTACTTCATTTTTGGCATTTTCCTTTTGCTTCCGGGCCTGAATCCGCGGCCTCCCATCATGGCCATTGTAGCGGGGTTTACCGTGGTGCTTCCAGCCATCTTTAACTGCTTTTCCACTTCCTTGATTTGTTCTTTCAACATGGGTTCGGAGACATTCAGTTTTTTCACATCAGCGAAGTGCTTTTGAGCGCCTTTGATGTTGTTTTTGCCGGCAGCAATCATAACCAACTGCATCAATGCTGCGGCGCGTTCGTTGTCAGATGGCAAGCCGGCATCCAGTGATTTTTTTACCCAAACTTCTGCCGTATTAAAATCGCGTTTTTGCATGGCAATGGCGCCCAGGGTCATGTAGTAAACGCCTTTATAAACGGATAACAACAACCTGGGGAAGAACGTAAGTTTTAACCTT
>JAEUUR010000593.1 GCA_016787465.1 Saprospiraceae bacterium
CAGGCCGTGCAAGTGATTGCACATAAATATGGATTAGCTGCTGATTTTTACATGCAGCAAACTTCTTCCGGCACAGACTTCATGGATATGCAATACGCGCTGGATGAATACGCTGGAATGATGACAGATCTGGTGAAAAAACAGGTTAAATCGACCCGGCTGGCGATTGGCCGTACACCGGTGAAACAGTTGTTTGTCGACGGCGGGTTTTCAAAAAATTCCTTGTACATGAATCTTTTGGCAATGTCGTTCCCCGATTTAGAAGTGTTTGCGGCGGCGGCGCCCCAATCTACTGCGCTTGGGGCGGCACTGCTTCGGCATCCATACTGGAACGATGGCCCAATACCCTCAACCTTGGTTTCGCTTAAAAAGATCGGCTAGCGCGTCATTCAGCCCTGGAAATTGAAATTCAAAACCGGTACCCTGAATTTTTTCCGATGAAACCAGGTTGCTGTTGAGTACCACTGCCGACATTTCACCCAAAACCAATTTCAAGGCGAATTCCGGGGCAGGCAGACGAATAGACGGTCGGTTCATGGCTTTTGCTGTTTGGGTCACTATGGATTTTCCAGTTTCAGGGTTTGGCGCTACGGCGTTGTAAATGCCTTCCAATGGGTTTTCCAACGCCCATATCATCATGCGGCAAAGGTCGTCGATATGTATCCACGACCACCACGCACTGCCATCAGCGAAATATACGCCCAGGCCAAAGCGCAGGGGTTTGATGATCTCTGCAAGGGCGCCCCCCCTGGTGTCGAGCACAATCCCGATACGAAATTTGACCGTTCGGATGCCCAGATGGGCGATCATTTCAGCAGCAGACTCCCATTGGGTACAACAATCCGCCATAAAACTATCATCTACCGGCTTGTCAGATTCGTACATGCGCTGACTTCCGGAGTTACCGTAATAGCCGATTGCAGAAGCACTGATGTACATTTCCGGCCGGATGTTACCGGCTTTTAACGCATCTGCTAATACGGTTGCCGCCAGAACGCGGCTTTCGATAATTTCCTGTTTTCTTTCCTTCGTCCAGGGTTTTTCTGCGATCCCTGCACCTGCCAGATTGATGATTCCGTCAACCAGATCAAGTGCGGCCGGATCGAGTTCGCCCTTCAATGGATTCCAGTAAAACTCATGAGGCGCTTTTGGGGTGCGCGTCAATAACCTGACCGAATACCCGGCACTGCGCAGGAGCGCTGATAATCGTGCGCCTACCAGCCCGGAACCTCCTGCGAGTAAAATGATCTTTGACATAAAAAACCGCGTTTCAGGGTAAACCCCAAACGCGGCTTATGGTTTAAAAACCAACCGGATTCTAATCTTCTTTACTGGATTTTCCGATCAATTTTTTCTTGTCGACGATGGTAATCCGGGCGCCACTTTTGAGTTTGCGTGCGATGGCGGAGTAAGGGCCGGTTACGATTTGTTCATTTTCCTGCAATCCGGAAAGTATTTCGATGTGGTTGTTATCCTGGATGCCTGTTTTAACTTCTCGCACGGCAACAGTGTCGCCGGTCACCACAAAAACAACCTCTTTGATGATATCGGTACCGATCGGTTTTTTATCAGATTCAGCTCTTTTATCAGCTTCTTCATCCTTTTTGGCGGCTTTGTCTTTTTCATCCTCCAAGGCAGTGACAGCGATGATCGGCACACTGAGCGCATTTTCAGCGATGTGGGTATAGACATC
>JAEUUR010000598.1 GCA_016787465.1 Saprospiraceae bacterium
CAGCGCTGCCGGCCAACACAAACAAACCGGTTCGGTCTTTCATCCGTTCAAGCGCCCGGATCTGCGACCCGCTCAGTTCTTTGCTGCCTGACGCAAACGTTTCCACCAAACGGCCGGAATTACAGGCATCGAAAATGAGCACCTGTTTTCGTGCGTGGGTTCTGGTGAGCCACTGGGTCAGTTCGTTGCTTGAAACAGCTCGATTTTCCCGAATTTCAATATCACTCAGATCGAAGCCGCTGATTTCACCTGTGAGATAGTAAAAGAGGGAGCGTTCCGCATCGCCATAGGTGATGCCGTGACCCGAGAAAAAAACGACGACAATGTCTTCCGCCTTGTCAGTCATTCTTACTTCATCGAAAACGTTCATGATATTGGTTTTGGAGGGGTAGTTAGCGGATTCAGTGGTCAGGCAATGCACATGCACCTTGCCGCCAAGCGGAATAAACAATTGGCGGCCAATCTGCTCCAACGCGTTTGCCATATCGCGTGCATCCTTCGACGCATATTTCAGATCGAGTTCCGTGCCTGCATAATCCGCTGTGCCAATTGAAATGATATGCAACGAGGGATTCCGTTTTTTAATGATCGGCGTATCAATTTCACCGCGGCCCTTGTTGTCGCCCTTGGCCTTGATAAGTACCGGGCGGTAGGGAATGCTGATCGGGGCGCTTTTAAGCCAGCCTTCTGCATTGTACACCCTAACGGAAATCGTGTTTGAGCTATCGGGCAGGAAGTAATCGATAAATTTGTCTAACAGGACGGAGCATACCGTATCGCGCGCCCCTCCCCCCAAAGGCAAGGGATTAGCGTCTTCGATGATTTCTTTGTCGTTAACAAAAACACTGACCTTTCCAATGCCACCGCTACGAGCGCGGAGGTAAATATGAAGTTGATTTTTCAGGCTGTCGAGTTCAAGTCGGATGTTGGGATAAAGCGCTACTGAATCCAGTCCTTTTACACCGCGAATCGGTTCGCCGGAAAAACCCATTACTTTGGCAAGCAATCCGGGTTCATAGTAGCGTTCTTTGAGCTGTTCGAGTTCAACGATATCGAGGTCTTTTCCAACCACGAAATACATCAGTTTCATGGCGCCGGGCGATGCGTCGAAAAGGCCGGATGGGGTCGTAACCACCCAATCGATACTATCCAGGGCGACCAATGTTGCCAAAACAGCTCCTGTTTGGGCGTTCCATATTTTTATCGTCCCGTCCCATCCGCTGGTCATCACATATTTACCGCCTTGAGGATCGGTTGGGCTGGGCGGGGAAAAAGCGACCGAGTTGATCCGGTTGTGTTGATTTGAAAAACTCCTGATATAACTGCCTTTCCCAGATAAACTCCAAAGCATTGCGGTTCCATCGTCGCTACCCGTAAGTATTTGCTTGCCGTCGGGTGAAAATGCTACCGACGTGGTCGTTGCTGAATGTTCGGTAAATCGTAGAATTGGTTCTCCGGTCAGATCCCAAAGCACTGCCGTATGGTCATAGCTTCCGGTCAGTATCGTTTTTCCATCGGGAGAAACAGCTATCGATCTAACAACATTCGTGTGGCCTTTGAATCGGGTGATTATTTCGCCTGATAAATTCCACAAAATGGCCGTTGAGTCATCGCTTGCCGTGAGGATATTTTTTCCATCCGGAGAAAAATCCACATCTTCCACAATGTTTGTGTGCCCTTGCAAATTAGCAAATACTTTACCCGACAAATCAAACACCATTGCTGTATGGTTTACGCTGCCAACCGCCAGCTTCTTCCCATCCGGAGAAAAACTCACAGACGTTACGACATCATTGTGATTGGTGAAAGTGTGTAAAATTTGCCCTTTCGTATTCCACAACATAGCGGTACTGTCATCGCTTCCTGTCAGGATATATCGACCGCCCGAGGGGTCGTTAGAACAGGCAGGGGAAAAAGCCGCAGATAAAATCCAATGGCTATGCCTGGAAAATGGGTTCAACCCCCTTTTGGTCAAATCCCAGATTCTGGGGCGGCCATCACAGCCGCCGGCCAATATTTGTTTGCCGTTTGGCGAAAAGGATATCGTTAGGTCAACATTGGCATGCCCGGCAAAAGTGGACAATACCTCACCTGACAAATTCCATAAGGTCACCTGCTCCTGGCCCGATATCAGTATTTGTTTGCCGTAGGGTGAGCATGAAATGGACCTGACACCTCCAATGATGCGGGGAAAGGTTTGGATGCAACGTCCTGATAAATCCCATAGTTTGATGTAACCTTCTATACTGCCCGTCAAAATGGTTTTCCCATCGGGGGAAAAAGCAATGGATACAACCTCCTCAGTATGCCCGGTGAAGGTATTGATCAATTCGCCTGATAAATTCCAAAGCCTGGCCGTACTATCCGCATGAGCTGTCAGCACCTGTTTCCCATTGGGGGAAAAAGCGGCTGCATTGAGATTATTTTTTGGGGTTGTAAAATCGGCGAGAAACTTGCCGTCCAAATCCCAAAGCATCGCCTGCCCATTTGAACCCCAAGTCAGCACCTGCGTTCCATTCGGAGAAAAAGCCGCTTTAACCGAGCCTTTGCCATGCCCATCAAATGTTATTAACTCATTGCCGTTCAAATCCCATAATCTAGCTGTGCCGTCGCTGCTTCCGGTAAGCACTTTGATATCTGTGCAGGGATTATCAGGATTTTGGGGTGAGAACGCCACAGAGCAAACATAGCTTCGATGGCCGTAAAAGGTAATCAATTCCTTGCCTGTTAAATCCCACAGTTTGGCGGTTCCATCCATGCCTCCTGTCAACACCAGGTTTCCTCCGTCTGGGTCTTCCCTGCACGGGGGGGAAAACGCAACCGACCAAACTGGGGCATTATGCCCCGAATAAGTAACCAATTCTCTGCCGGAGATGTCCCACAATTTTGCTGTTTGATCCCAATTGCATGTCAACACCTGTTTCCCGTTGGGTGAAAAGACGGCTTGACTAAAGCTGTTCGTATGGCCGACAGGCACTACCAAGCGCGGTTTTTGGGCCAGGGAGTAAACATTCAGAAAGACCAGGGCGATGAGGGAGGGTATTTTTTTCATGGAAGGGTTCTTTGATTAGAGGATGTCTCAAGATTCAAAAAAAGAATCTATTCAGCAGCAATGCAAAGGAGGAATTTTTGGTAGCATGGCCTTCAGGCCGTCGGTTAAAGGCGCTTTAGCGCCGGGTAAGCAAGGGGGAAGGGGAATGATTTGAATTATACATTAATCAATGGGCGCTAAAGCGCCTCTTACCGGACGGCCTGAAGGCGCGTGACACCTGTTCAACTCACTCATGTCCTTTTTCCTCCCAAATCACCTTGGTCTTGGGCCAGTTTTGATAAAAGATTTCGAACTTTCCCTTGTCGATCAACGGGTCGCGGCGACCTGCAAAAACGGTCGTTTCAATGGGGTATTGATGCAATAGCGGTTTAATTTGGCTGGCGTTCAACTTGAAATATTGCATGGAAATCCAGCAGTTGACCGCCCGTTTTGCCCTTTCCGGTCGGCGCAGGTTTCTTTCCAGAAATTGAAAGGAAACCATGTGAAGCAAGCCCATCCGTTGAAGCAACCGGCCACAGCCCAACAAAAAGCCGGGGTATTGAATTAGCCAACGAGAAGCTTTTCGAAGGAAGGAGGGAACACGATCGGCCAGATCAAGGCCAAGGGTGCCTTTTCCGGCAGGAGCCATTAAATAGAGCCGATCGAGCTGCGGAGCCAGGGCGGGCAACATCGCCAGCGCCAGGCGGGCGCCAAAACTGAAGCCCAGCAGGGAAAATCGCTCCTGCCCGCGCGTACGTCTGATCTCCTCGATTATACGCAACAGATCCTGCTGATCGAAACTTGATTTATCCCACGTCGTTTTGCCGTGGAAAGGCAAGTCGGGCGCAACAACGGTGTATTGTTCCAAAAAATCGTCGCCCAATTTGCTGAAAAACCCGGAATGGTCGCCAAAGCCGTGCAAGGCGATAAGCAAAGCTGGGCCCTTGCCAAATGTGGAATAATGGATCATATTTCCTCTGGCCCTTCGCCCACCCAGTCCTGCTGCACATACCCATCTTCACAATGCTCCACCAGTTGCTCATCAATGAAGGCTCGCACTTCGTGTACAATTTCGCCGGGATAAAGCAGGTGCACGTTTGGCCCGGCGTCGAGGGTGAAATACACCTGGTTGCCGGTATCGGCGCGGTATTGGCGCACTTTTTCAATAATCGAAAGGGTATCGGGGCGCATCAGCGTATAAGAGGGGTTGCTGCACATCATGAGCGCGTGCAGGGTCAGGGCTTCGTCTTCGGTGATCTTTCCGAAGGTTTCCAGGTCGCCCGTGCGCAAGGCGCCCATGAGCGTACCCAGGCGGGTGCGCGCCTGCGCATAACGCGGCTCGGCATACGGGTTGCCATCCATCAAGGCGTGCCCGGCCCGACTGCTCACCGATTTTTCTTCGCGGCTGACGATCAAAATATCGTCGTGGAAATCCTTGAACACATCGTGTAAATAAGACTCAGCCGGTACCGCATACTCGTTATGGCTGCCCTTGACATGCGTTGTTTCACCCCAAACCGCGGCGTAGGGGAAAATGGAACGGCAAGCCGATCCGCTGCCCAGGCGCGCCAAAAACGACGCTTTTTTATCAAACTCCTCCTGATCTTTCAAGGTGCCGAACAGGGCATCTTCCAGCGAACACAGACACAAAGCCAGGGCCGACATGCCGGAAGCCGACGAGGCAATACCCGCCGAATGCGGAAATGAATTGCCCGTCCGCACTGTGAGTTTTAGTTGTTTCAAAAAAGGATACACCGGCAAAATACTGTTCAAAAACTCCAGCACCTTGGCGCGAAACGCTTCATTTTCCGCCTGATGAAAGAAAAATTCCAGATCGATTTGGCCATCGGGAAGCCCTTCCTTAAATTCGTATTCCACCATTGTATCCGTGCAGGAAGCTGCCAAAGTGAAACTGAAAGAAGGATTTTTAGGCAGTTGAACGCCATATTTGCCCCAATATTTAATGATGGCAATGTTGCTGGGCGAACGCCAGGTGATGCGACCCGGATCGGGCGCCGAAGAAGAATCGAGAATTAAACGCGGATTGTTAAACATGGATGCTGGATGCTGGATATCGGATACTGGATGTTGGATGCTGGTAGCACCGGCTTTAGCCGGTCCTGTAAGGAGGCCTTTAGGCCACCGTTAGATGCCGAATGTAGTGTGTTGCTAAAAAAACGAAGATTATCTCAAGCATCCAACATCTACTACCCAACTCCCAACATCTACTAGACAAATCACCGCAAAGATCATAAAACCGCCTACAATTCGTTCGACTATTCTACTTTTGCTGCGAACAAAACCCGAATTTATCCATGTGGCCACGAATACGCCGGTTTGGCGTCGAACTTTACGCATTTTTCACCACGCCCTATGTTATTAAAAACTGCATGGGGATGGGTGGCATGTTGCTCACCCTGTTTCTGCTCACGTTTTGGTGGCTAAAATGTTACACCAAACACGGCGACAGTGTGCAGGTACCCAGCTATGTGGGCATGAGTTTCAGGGAGGCGGCTCGCAAGGCGCGTGCGCGCGATTTCGGCGTGGCCGTCAGCGATTCCCTGTACGTTCCCGGCAAACCTCCGGGTGAAATTATTGCCCAGGATCCCAAACCCGAAAGCCGGGTAAAGGAAGGTCGGACGCTCTATTTCACAGTCACCAAAAACAACCCCGATATCATCAAACTGCCCAACCTGGGCGATGGCGACGATTACGATCTATACAGTCGCAAATTGAGCCGTTTAGGGTTAAAGCCGCGCATTGTTGCCCGTATGCCCAATCCAAAGCTCGGCTCCAATGTGGTAATCGACGTCATCTACCACGGCGATACCATCACAAGGCAAATCCGCTCCGGACTGCCAGTGCCTGTAGAAATGGGCTCCACCATCGATTTTGTGGTGAGTGAAGAGGTAACCATGACAGTCACCATTCCGGAATGTGTAGGGCAAACGCTCGATGCCGCCCGCTTCCTGATTCAAACCAACGAACTCAGCGTGGGCTCCATCCTTTCTGACGGCACCACCACCAAAGACGATAAGGATGCCTATGTGTACCGTCAAACTCCGAAATACGACCCCAACGGCACCATGCGCAAAGGAGAACAAATCGATCTGTATATCACGAAGGAAATGCCGGGGAACAGGTGACAAGAACTTGTTTGGTTGAAGCCTGCTGTGAAAGTATCAATTTTGCGTTTACGTAATTTTCATTTATTTTTGCACGTAAAAAATAATGGATAAGAAACTAACACTTAGTTTAGATGAACGTGTCATAGAACACGCTAAATTGTATGCTGAAAAGAACAAAATCAGCTTATCGAAACTGGTAGAGGCCTATTTTAAATCAATGGTGGACAATAAAACTAAAAATGTAGAGATCACACCGTTGGTCAAAAGCCTTAGTGGAGTGGTTGAGTTACCCTCCGATTTTGACATTCGGGATGAATACTCAAAATACCTGATTGAAAAATACCAATGAAGAAGCTCTTCATCGATACGAACATCGTAATTGATTTGCTTGCTAAAAGGGAGCCCTTTTACGAGGAAGCTGCTAAATTATTTTCATTGGGTGATCGAAAAAAGGTAAAACTGATTGTATCTTCTTTAACCTTTGCAAATACCAACTATATACTTTCCAAGTTCAATAATTCCATCATTGCAAGGGAGATTCTGACCAAGTTCAAGGTGTTGGTTACTGTAGTCGATTTGAATGATAAAATAATTGAACTCTCGTTGAATGATAAATCCTTTTCAGATTTTGAAGACGGCTTACAATACTATGCTGCCATTGAAAATGAAGCAGATATGATCATCACCAGAAACTTAAATGATTTCAAAAGTTCAAAATTGCCGGTAATCACCGCTCAAACTTACTTAACTCAATAAATCAATTTCAATTAAAAATCAACTCAACTGATATGAACATTACCGTACAGGAGCTCAAGCAAAAACTGGATGCCGGCGAAAACTTTTTACTGCTCGATGTGCGCGAGCCCTGGGAATATGAAGAGTTCAACCTCGGAGGTCGCCTGATGCCTGTGAATGGCCTGATGAACCAGATGTGGGAACTGGAAGATTACAAAAACCAGGAAATCGTGGTGCATTGCCGCTCCGGCGCGCGCTCCGGTATGGCGCAGGCGTTGATGACGGCACAGGGCTTCACCAACGTCCGCAACCTCACTGGCGGCGTAATGGCCTGGATCGATGCGTTTGGGAAGTAGCAGGACACTCACAGGCAAGTAGCGTTCAACTGATCGAAAATTTTACCGGTACAACATCACTTGCTCAGTTTTAATTTTTTTGCCAGCGGCCTTGATTCCAATTTGGTATACGCCATTCGCTAGTTGGGAGGGGAGTTCTATTTTATAGGTAAATACCGGTGGATGTGTCACAAAATTTTACTTTTGTTACTTACACAACTCGATCATTTTGACCAGATTTTCGCGGTATACTTTCTTGGAATCATCCTTCTGGCGGATTGTGCTTAATTCTGCTTCAAAAATTAGCTTGAAGTTAGATATGGTAAAATCTCTATTTTCAAATGTACTTGTTAATATGGTCAAATATCTAAAAAGTTTTTTATCACCAACGGGTCGTTCGCCTAGTAAATTTAACACCGCCGACAATACTCGCCAACGGTTTTCAAATCGGTTAGCATATAAAAAAGCCCAAGTTTCGCTCAACTGCTCAACTCCACCACCACTTTCTTGAATTTCAGGTCTTAATGGCAGCCGGTCACTTTCATGTTGAATCAAAAACGCAATACTTTTTCCAGAATGTATCCTGGATATCTCCCCAACGGAGTAATATCGATTTTCAACTGGGACTAATGAATCTTGAGTTTTTGAGAAAATGATTTGACTCAAAGAATCAATTTTTTTCTGATATTCTTTTATTAATAAGTACTCCTTCGATGGTGGAAACGGAAGGTTTTGGTCATCAAAGGAAGCAGTTTGAGTCAATGCTTCTTTTGAAAAAATTACTATAATGATTAAGATGCGCAGTAAATTCATTTTCGAAGGTTTAAAATCATGGTTACCCAATCGTATGAAGTTTTGTTTGTGAGCCCCTGCGCATACGTTGAAAAAGTATGCGTCGTTGTTGCCAAGTGAACCCGCGGCGCCTTCTGATGGTTATTACCTTAGAAATCAATGAATCGAAGTGAACTGGGAGAAATACGGTCAGAAGGTTTTTGACAAATATAGTTTTTATTGTAATTATAATAGATTCATTACATGATTAATAGATTACATGAATACTAGATTGTTGAAGGGGATTTGAAATATATGATTTAAATAAATATTGCTGAAGTTATGGTTTTTGCTTTTTATGCACTACGGCGGTTTTAGTGCTGGCTACGAAAATCGATATCAGCTCATTGTTTTCTTTAATGAGCGATTCCATTTTGGTATTTGGGAAGTAATTGCGCAATTGGATGATGCGGAGGTTTGCCATGGTTTCTCTAAGTTCTTTAAGACAAACTTTCATTTTGTGGATAAAATCCTCTCGCGATTCAGCCCCTTGAGCTTCCCCGTAATTCAATGCAGGAGCTGTTCCAGATCGAAGTAATTGGCCACCAAGATGTTTCCCACATAAAGAGGTTGGCAAATTTTCTACAAGATCCATGACCCGTGAGGCAAAGCCAATAAGTCTGGTTTCAAGTTCAAAAGCGTTCATAGTTTTAAAATTAAGCGTGTTAAGAAATTAAGTGAAGTTCAAATCACATATCCTAAATCTCCTTCAACAATCTAGTATTTATGCAATCTATTAATCATGTATTGAATCTATCCCGAATGAAGAAATCATGAATTAGATATTCATTTCTACGAAATTACACGCTTTTTTCATTAATAGCAAGTACGAAGTATGCTTTGGGCAATAAATTTTTATGACTATTGGTCTCTATCCTAACTATCTATATTCAGAAAGTTCAGTAGAAGCGCAACATCGGTAGCCCAAGGCATAAATCACCCTAATAATTGCTCTTTTAAGGGCAAATCAGGTGTTTTTGATAGAAATTTAGAATCGTGAATCCTCGGCCGCACACGGCCCTTAAAAGGGCTTTGGTAATCATTTCGTCCATCTTTGCTACCGATGTTGCGCTCCTCCGGAGCTTTTTGGACAATTCACGCACCTTTTAATACGTGAGAAAATGGCCTGGTGGGATTTGCATTCAATGTACCCTTTCTAATCATTCGCCAAAAAAGTGCCTACAGTACAACATGCGGATAGTCCGTCAATCGATCGCTCAAAGTTCATTTACCAAAAACTGCCCCGTCCAGCTTTCCTTCACCTTAGCCACTTCTTCCGGCGTTCCTACGGCGACGATGGTGCCGCCCCGGTGCCCGCCTTCCGGGCCGACATCGATGATGTGATCGGCCATTTTGATGACGTCGAGGTTGTGTTCGATCACGATCACGGTGTTGCCTTTTTCTACCAGTTTGTTCAATACGGAAAGTAACTGCCGGATATCTTCGAAATGAAGGCCGGTGGTCGGCTCGTCGAGGATGTAAATGGTGCGGCCAGTGTCTTTTTTGGAAAGTTCTTCCGCGAGTTTTACGCGCTGCGCTTCGCCGCCCGACAAGGTGGTGGCCTGTTGTCCCAGCGTGATATAACCCAGGCCCACATCCTGCAAGGTTTTGATTTTGCGGTAGATCGACGGAATGGGCTGGAAAAAATCAGCCGCCTCGTTGATGGTCATATCCAGTACATCTGAAATGGACTTGCCTTTGTACAGCACTTCCAGCGTTTCGCGGTTGTACCGTCTGCCCTGGCAGCGTTCACAATGCACTTGCACATCGGGCAAAAAGTTCATTTCGATGGTGCGCAAACCTGCGCCTTCGCACACTTCACAGCGCCCGCCTTTTACGTTGAAAGAAAACCGGCCGTTGTTGTAGCCCCGGATTTTGGCTTCCGGTGTTTCGGCGAACAATTTGCGGATATCTCCGAATACGTTGGTGTAAGTGGCCGGATTGGAGCGCGGCGTTCTCCCGATCGGGCTCTGATCGATTTCAATCACCTTGTCCAGATGTTCCAACCCCGTGATCCGTTCGTAGGGCAGCGGCCGCTTAAGGCTGCTGTAAAAGTGCTGCTGAAGAATCGGGTACAAAGTTTCATTGATCAGCGACGATTTCCCAGAGCCCGACACACCTGTGACGCAGATGAAGGTACCTAAGGGCAACGACACGGACACTTTTTTCAAGTTATGGCCGATGCAACCCTCCAGCAGCAGTGTTTGACCATTGCCTTTGCGGCGCACCTTCGGCGTTTCGAGCTTCGCCCGGCCGGCGAGGTAGTCGCTGGTACTGGTGGGTTTTTTCAAAAATTCAGCCGGGTTACCGATATCGACGATTTCACCGCCATGTTTGCCCGCACCGGGGCCCAGGTCGATGAGGTAATCGGATTCCAGCATGATGTCGCGGTCGTGTTCCACCACGAGCACAGTATTGCCAATGTCGCGCAGGTTTTTTAAGGCGCCGATCAATCGTTGGTTGTCGCGCTGGTGCAGTCCGATGCTCGGCTCATCGAGGATATAGGTGATTCCGGTGAGTTGGGAACCGATTTGCGTAGCCAGGCGGATGCGTTGACTTTCACCGCCGGAGAGGGTACGCGCCGGGCGGTTGAGTGCCAGGTAATCCAGCCCAACCTGCAACAAAAATTTCAAGCGGAAGCGAATTTCCTTGAGCACATCGCGCGCAATCGTGCGCTGGCGCTCGCTCATGGACGGTTCGATATGCTGCAACACTTGATACAGCTCGGTCAGGTCCATTTCACCCAACTCCGAGATGTTCATGCCTCCGATTTTAAACCACAGACTTTCTTGTTTCAAACGGGTGCCGTGGCATTCAGGGCAAGCGGCAACCACCATAAAATCTTCGGCCCACTGACGGATTTTTTCGGAGGTGGTATCGGCGTACCAGCGTTTCAGCATGTTCACCAACCCGTCGTAAGCCAGGTTGTAACTCCATTCATCGCCGCCCCAGGTTACATCTACGCGCAATTCTTCATCGCCGCCGAACAGGATCGCGTTCAGGGCAGATTCCGGGATTTCACCAACAGGGGTGCTGAAGTTGAAATTGTGTTTTTTTGCCAGCGCCCGCAGTTGTTTGAACAGCATATTTTCACGCACTTCGCCCAGCGGCACGATACCCACGTCGTTGATACTTTTGGTTTTATCCGGAATTACTCGTTCCAAATCCACCTCATGTACTTCGCCCAGTCCCTTGCAATGCGGGCACATGCCGTAGGGCGAGTTGAATGAAAAGGTGTTGGGCGAGGGTTCATCGTAAGAGATGCCAGAAACGGGGCACATGAGGTTACGGGAATAAACGGCGCCGTTGCGGTTTTCCTGCCCGAGCGCCATTTCAGGTTGCGCAAGTTGAGTTTCGGCCGGCGTCACCTGCAGCAGCCCATTGCTGAGGCGCATGGCGGCCTTCACACTTTCGGCAAGTCTTTCCTGGTGGTCGTCGCCGATGGTGAGGCGGTCAACCACGATTTCTACGTCGTGGATTTTATACCTGTCGAGCTGCATACCCGCCGTGATTTCCAGCATTTCACCATCCACGCGAACACGGGTAAAACCTTGCTTTCTGATTTGTTCGAACAACTCCCGGTAATGACCTTTACGCGAGCGAACTACCGGAGCTAACACAGCGACTCGCTCACCTTTGAAGCGTTCCAAGATATTTTGGATGATCTGGTCTTCGGTGTATTTGACCATTTTTTCGCCCGTCACATAGGAATAGGCCTCGCCTGCGCGCGCGAACAGCAAACGCAAAAAGTCGTACACCTCCGTTACGGTACCCACCGTGGAGCGTGGGTTCCGACCGGTTGTTTTTTGTTCGATGGAAATGACTGGCGAAAGTCCGGTGATTTGTTCGACATCGGGGCGTTCCATTTCGCCGATAAACTGGCGCGCATAGCTGGAAAGGGTTTCCATAAAACGACGCTGTCCTTCGGCATAAATGGTGTCGAAAGCCAGGGAACTTTTTCCCGAACCGCTCACACCGGTAATCACTACCAGACGGTTGCGTGGAATGCGCACATCCACATTTTTGAGGTTGTGTACCCGTGCGCCGATGACTTCGATATGTTCCTGACCGGCCGCGGCTGACGCCTGCAAGGCGTTTTCTGCACCGGAATTTGCTGTTTTGATCATAATTGATGGTATGCGCTCGCCCGTCGAACGCCAAAACGCAAAGGTAGGTTCATTTGTCGGGGATAAAAAGAAAATTTAAAACAAAAAATTTTAAAAACGCGCTAAAAATCAGGCAACACCGGCTTCATCCGGTCCGGACGAGGCCCTTTAGTACTGGAAGGATCGATGTTAAAGCCCCGAGCCAATGGGCTGAATCAATTTTATCGGCGCTGAAGCGCCTTTTACCGACGGGCTAAAGCCCTTACTACCTGTGTTACTCTTTCAATCTTAAAATCTTGATTTCTACGCGTTGGTTTGTTTTTCTGCCTTCGGCGGAGGTGTTGGGCACCAGAGGCAGGCGTTTCCCATAACCTTTGTGTACGAGGCGTTTGGGGTCGATACCCTTGGCGGTCAGGTAATCGGCTACAGCTTTGGCGCGCGCGGCGGAAAGCTGATCGGCGAATGCATCGGATGGCAGGTTGTTGGTATGTCCGGCTATTTCAATCACCACCGTTCCGTTTTCACTCATGAAATCGAACAATTCATCGAGCATTGGCAGCGATTCCGATTTGATGGTGGAGCTATCTGTATCGAAATTAAGCAAGCGCATGCGGATGGTTTGTCCGTTTTGCAGCGAGCCGGTTAGTTCGGGCAG
>JAEUUR010000607.1 GCA_016787465.1 Saprospiraceae bacterium
CGGTGTGTTCAGGGCCATGGCATGGAAGGTGTTATCCTGGTTTTCATTCTTCATCCGGGCGCCCGATTGGATGTTCCAGGCGATCATTTTACCACGGCAGGAGGCCAGTGCAAATTTGACGTCGGGTGAAAATCCTACCCAGAAATCGTCTTCGTCTCCTTCCAGTTCATCCTGATAAAAAACGCGTTCAGATTGTTTTTTTTCCAAATCCCAAAGCGAAAAATTGGAATAAGATGGGAAAATACGGACGATTTTGTTTTCGATGGTGTCTCCACCAATATGTTCGACCTTGCCGGCATCAACACGCACGGCGCCATACATTTCACCTTGCTGCAATACAATACCTACGGTATCATTTGCCGCATTGGTGATGAATGACTGGACTTCCTCAATGGGGTATAAAATTTGTCTGAAAGTCAGTACACGGCTTTCATCTGCAGAAAAGACGAGTGCCTTTTTACTATCGGGAGAAATAGCAATGGCATTGGCGACCTCCAAACATGAATGCCGGTCTTCCAGTTTTCCCAGGTGTTCAAGTGGAGCTGTTTTCCATAAATGAATGGAACCTTCACGCCCGCACGTGATCATTTGTTTACCGGAATTATTCAAAGCGAATTTGTCAAAATCCCGTGCGGAGTAATATGGGGAGATATAATAAGATGGCTCCCGATAGTTCACTCCGGTTCGTTGACTCAAATTCCAGGTTCTGAAACTTGCGTCAAATTTATTCATCGCTAATTGCCTGAAATCATAGGAAAACGAAAAGCCATGTTCCATGGTGGGTTTCCTGCGCAAAAGGAACAGTTCCTTTTTGCTGTCCACATTCCAATATTGAACGTCGGCATTGTAACAGCCACTTAACAATTCGTTGCCGCTGTTGGAGAAGGTCAGTGTGGTGATTAACTCCGGCAGGGAGTCCAAGTGTTGAAGTAAACTATCGCCTTTGGTGTCCCAGATTACTATTTCACCATGACCTGTTCGTTTGAGTGGTAACCCTGGAGCGCTTCCGAAAAAGGCAGTGTGGGTGCCCATGGCGATGGCGAGTTTGGATCCATCCGGGGAAAATGAAAAGTCGGACACAAAACAGTTGTAATTGGAGGCGCTGACCAGTAGCAGGTCCGGCTGATCCTCTGATTTAAAGAGTTCAAACCTTGTGGTAAGTTCGGGGAGTGACTTGGTGACCTGGTGTTGGAGGTCAAAAAACGTGATCTGTGTTTCAGAACGATAAATGGATTTGCTACTGCTGATCACCGCCAGTTTTTTGCTCTCCAATGGCAATTTTGTGCTAAATGTGTTGTCTTCCTCGCCTGTATCGCATTTGAATCCACCCAGTAAAGCCCCCTTTGCGCTGCGCAGTGCAAACGCATTGCCCGATCCAGAAAACTCGATCAACGAGCCGCCCGGTTTCCATTTTTTTTCCCACCGGCGTTGGCCTGTTTCCAAATTCCAGACCGAAACCAATCCTGCGGAATTATAAGTCACCAGCGACCGGCGATCCGGCGACCATTGCATTGTCAGTGTTTTTATGTCCTTTTGCAGTCCGGTCGCCCAAAGTGATTTGCCGGAAGCCAGACTCCAGGCTTGCAACAGGCTGTCGTTCGATACCACCAGTACGTTGCGCTCGTCGGCTGAAAAGCTGAAATGTTGGACATCGGTATCTATATGCCGGATATATTTTCCCGCTTCCAAATCCCACAACACGATTCGTTCTTTCGATCCGCTCAGGGCAAGGCGGCCGTCTTTCGACATACAAACCTGGTGTGGTTCAGAGGGGTGTCCTTCCTGATAAGATACCAATTCGGGTTTTTGAGTAAAGCCCAGCGTGGCGGTGAACAAAAGGGCAAGGGTGAAGTATCGATGTTTTTTCATGGTGTTGATTGCTTCCTCAAACATAGATAACAATTTGATACCTTTAGGCTCCAAACCGGTACAGATGAAGAAATTTCTATTAATCACTTGTCTTGCATTTACCTCCAGCCTTCAAGCCCAAACTACCTTCAAAGTGGTCGGATACCTGCCGTACTACCGCTTCAACTATTTGAACGACATC
>JAEUUR010000044.1 GCA_016787465.1 Saprospiraceae bacterium
CACAGGAAAGGATCGTTGGCAAAAGCCATTTGAACTTGTTCATAAAAAGTAATTTTTGTTGAATAAATATGGGTAACGAGGGTTACTAACAGATATCGCACCTTGCCCGCAAATGGTTGGGTGCTTTCTTCTTTTTTAAATTATTTAATTGAAAAACTGCATTTAACATGAAAAAACTGCTGCTTCTATCGTCTTTTTTGCTTTTTGCAAGCATACTTCATGGACAAACATGGTTTGCGCCCGATTACCGCTGGTCGTTTAACATCAGTGGCGGCTTTGCCGGAATCGACGAAGATTTTGAAGTACAATTTGACAAAGACACCACCATTCACGGGTTGCCTTGCCGTAAATGGGCGTATCAAATACCTTTTCCCTGGGCGCCACACACCGCTTATAATTTTACCTATTCCGATGGGCCACGCACTTTCATTTACAGTCCGGAACTGGATTCACTGGTGAAGATGTACGATTTTTCATTGCCCGTTGGCGCACAGGTTCAGGTGCCACGGAATACAGGAGTTTTTACGTATCAGATTGAGGCGAATGATCAGGTAGCGGCAGGTAACTTGACCTTGCTCCGGCAATACGTACGGTATATCAACCCCAACGGACAATCTTCTAATTGGTATTTCTATATCCTGGAAAAAGTAGGGATGGTGGGTGATCCATTTAATTCCGGGTTTCCGGGTTGTGCTTTTGTATTTTTGACGGATTACGAATGCGGCAGTGTGGTCGACGGCTTCGACATCAAATTCTTGTGTTTTTCAAGCACAGAAGGCGGGTTTTTTCCTAACCCGTCCGACTGTTCGCTGGTGCACAGCCAAACCCCGCTGAGGGCGATGGTAGAACTGTTTCCCAACCCTGCCATTGATCAGTTTGAAATCCTGTTGCCCGATCCCTCTGACACGGCCGCCAGGGTTTCTTTGTCGGATGCGCGGGGTCTGCACGTAAAAAACTGGGTGAATCCTAGCCGCTCCTGCAAGCTGGATGGGTTGCCTGCAGGCGTGTATTTTGTGGAGATCGAATTGGAAAACGGCTTGAAATGCATTAAAAAGTTGCAAAAATGGTAATCTAGTAGTTTTAACAGGAACATGGCCTACTTTTGCAACATTTAATCTACGCGCTGTAATCAATTCGCCATGCCTGCCTTGGTTCTTGCATTTTTTACTGCCTTTTTGCTCACGTTTTTTGTGCTCCCGACGATTATCAGGGTGGCGAAAGAGCGGCGCTTTTTTGACCAGCCGAACGAACGGAGTTCACACCGGGTACCTACGCCTTCCCTGGGGGGGATCGGTATTTTCGCCGGAACGGTATGCGCCGTTGTACTTTGGACGCCCTTGCCTGCATTCGGCATGTTGCAATATATCCTTGCGGCATTTGTGCTGATCTTTTTGCTGGGCGTTTACGACGATCTGATGCCTATTTCACCGGCAAAAAAATTGACGGGCCAACTGTTGGTCGCTGTGTTGCTCACCTACAAAGCCAACATCCAGATTTCAAGTTTTTACGGCGTATTCGGTATTCATGCGTTACCTGAACTCATGCAACACGCACTTTCGATCCTAATCATCATTGGCATCATCAATGCCTTTAACCTGATTGATGGTATCAACGGTTTGGCTGGCAGTGTTGGGTTGCTGGCCTGTGTGGCCTTTGGAGCCTGGTTTTACTTGGTTGGGATGATGGAATTTGCGGTGATTGCTATTTCACTGGCAGGCGCTATCCTGGCTTTTTTGCGGTATAATTTTACGCCAGCGCGTATTTTTATGGGAGATACGGGTTCTTTGTTGATCGGAACTGTTTGCGCCATCTTAGCGATTGAATTTATAGAATCCAATCACACGATTCCAGCTGACAGCCCGTATGTGTTGGGTGGAGCTCCAGCCCTCGCAATTGCCGTATTGATTCTACCCATTTTTGATACATTGAGCGTATTTGCCCGCCGGTTGGCGAAGGGTGGTTCGCCTTTTTCGCCCGACAAAACCCATATCCACCATCAAATGTTGCGCCTGGGCCTGAGCCACAACCAAAGTACCCTTATTTTAATGTTTGTAAATCTGTTATTTGTGTTCGTTATGTTGATTTTTCATACACTTGGCACAAAAATGCTGTTAGGACTGGAGTTTACACTGGCAAGTATATTTGGCCTATTTTTGTATTATAAATCGAAAAAAACAATTTGATGGAACCCACCGAAACGCAAAAAGCATGGCGACGTTTTCGGCGCAACCTACCGGCGTTCGCAGGCTTATGGTTTATTGCTTTTTGCGTTTTTACAGCCTTGTTTGCCTATGTGTTGGCGCCCGACCAGGCCCCGGATGCAAATACGCAAATCCCGGAACTGGCCTTGGCAGAGATAGGCGCCAAAGCTACTTTGATAGCACTGCCTGCGGCAAGCGATACGGAGCCGGTATCGTGGCTGCAAGGTTTATGGTCGGGTTATCCTGTTGGCGGGCGTTTGGTGCCGGTAGAAGGCAGTTCGATTCACCAACACGGAGATTCCACCAGGTTTGAGTATGTAGGCACACACACAAAAGGCGCCGTGTTCGGGCAAGCCAAAGCACTCATAAAAAACCGCAGTTTTCCTTTAGGTACCGA
This sequence comes from Saprospiraceae bacterium, assembly GCA_016787465.1. Taxonomy (GTDB): domain Bacteria; phylum Bacteroidota; class Bacteroidia; order Chitinophagales; family Saprospiraceae; genus M3007. Next base: position 2,599 of record JAEUUR010000044.1, read on the forward strand.
TAAATATGGCCGTTGTATATGGAGCAGGCTTTTGCTCGGGTTCAGGGTTTCATTGGTGATCGGTTTGATCGCCGTTTTTATTTCCCTGACCATCGGGTTATTGATTGGTTTATTGGGCGGTTATTTTGGTGGCCGCTTAGATGACCTGGTGATGCTGCTGGTTAATACCGTTTGGTCGATTCCAACTTTATTGTTGGTATTTGCCGTGGTTTTGGCACTGGGGCGCGGTATCGGTATCATTTTTCTAGCTGTCGGCCTCACGATGTGGGTGGATGTAGCCCGAATTGTACGCGGGCAAACGCTCGCTATCCGTGCATTGCCCTTTGTGGAAGCTGCTGCAAGTATGGGTTTCAGCCATTTCCGAATTATTTTCAAACACGTTTTGCCCAACCTGGTTGGGCCGATTCTGGTAGTGGCATCGGGGAATTTCGCCACGGCCATCCTGATCGAGTCGGGTTTGAGTTACCTCGGGTTTGGTGTGCAAGCGCCTACGCCCTCCTGGGGCTCAATGATGCATGAAAACTACGGCTATGCGCTCAGTGGCAAACCAATGCTCGCCCTGGCCCCTGCTATTGCAATCGCCCTGACGGTACTCGCTTTCAACCTGGTTGGCAACGGACTTCGCGACGCCCTGGACATCAAACGATAGGCTATTTCACCGGCACAATCCTGAATATGAACCCCGGGTTTTCTACTGAAAAATAAATGTACCCGTCGTTGCTCATGGTGATGCATCGTACACGACCTACGTCGTCGAGCAGGTTTTCCTGTTTCACCACCTGGTTGTCTTTGATCACGCAACGGTTTAAATACCTGAATCGCAGGGAACCTGCCAGGAGGTTGCCTTTCCAGGTGGGGTACCGATCACCGGTTATGAATGCCATGCCGCAGGGTGCGATCGAGGGCACCCAGTAAGTGACGGGCGGTTCGATGCCGTCCATGGTGGTTTTATCAGTAAATGCCCTTCCGTCGTAATGCGTTCCGTAGGAAACCACCGGCCAGCCGTAGTTTTTGCCGGGTTGGATGCGATTCAACTCGTCGCCCCCGCGCGGGCCGTGTTCGTGTTCCCACAAAATGCCGCTGGCAGGGTCGAACGCTAAACCTTGCGGGTTGCGGTGGCCATAACTCCAAATGGAGCGCAGAGCGCCGGGTTTGTTGTAGAACGGATTATCGGCAGGTATATCGCCGTTTTCGGTGATCCGGTGCACTTTTCCGTGCGCTTTATCGAGCACTTGCGGGAACTCATCCTGCCTGCCGCGTTCGCCGACAGTTACATACAAATACCCGTCGCGACCGAATTCCATCCGGCTGCCAAAGTGGTGCTGGGTGCCTACATATGGCTCTGCCACGAAAATATCACGGGCATCGACGAGGTTATTGCCTTCCAGGCGCGCGCGCAAGACGGCGGTGGCCGACTGCGTAGCACCTTCTCCTTCCTTTAGTTTGGAATAAGTGAAATAAATAATCTGGTTTTGCGCGAAACTGGGGTGTAACTCGATATCCAGCAACCCGCCCTGGCCGCCTGACATGACTTTTGGCGCTCCATTGATCTGCGTTTTTTTACCGGCAGGGTCGATCCGCCAGATACTGCCGGTTTTTTCGGTGAAGATCAGATCGCCAGTGGGCAGAAACGCCATTCCCCAGGGACTGTCGAGGCCGGCGGCGATGGTATCCAAACGATATGTTTTGCCTTCGGATTTAAATGTTTGTGGTTTTGGGCCGTCGATCACGGCGCCTTTGTCGCGCTGTTGTTCCCGGGTTTTAACGATATAATCGGCCAGTTCCAGCACTTTGGCTTCGCCAAGCGCAGGCCCGAAGGCTGGCATACCCGAATCGGGGTAGCCGTCGCGGATGGCCCGGCCGATATCGAGGCGCGAGGTGCCGTATTTCCATTCCCGGCGGTTAAAGGTTTCCGCATCGGGGCCATGGCAACTTGCGCAGAATTTGGTCCAATCGGGATGCGCGTTGGGGTTGGCTGCTACGACAGCGGTCGTTGATTTTTTTTCGTGGTTGCAGAAAGCGAGCAGGAAGGCAAGTAGTGCGAACGGGAGGCTTTTGAACATATAAAGGTCTTTGTACAATTTTACAAACAATCCCAATCGTATAAAACGCGGGTAAAATCGCGGGCGGCCAGGTCATTTTCCCGGATGAAAAAATGGCCCACACCCATGTCGCCCCACATCAAATCCATGGTTTCATCCGAATCCAATTGAAACAGCAACAGCATCGGGTCGTCGGCACGGCGCGGATCGTCCTGGGTAAAATAGGCATAACCGCCGATTCGGTGCCCGACGGCGCGCACGGCTTTTTCATAGGCTTCCATAACATCCCACTCCTGTTCTCCGAACTGCCGGAAAAACTCGTCGCCGAACTGCTGGTAAAACCGGTAATCTGCTATCGGCGCCACCCCTGAATCGAGGGAAAAAGAAAGGGCATAGGATTCGTCGGGGTGGTGGGGGAGCAGGTCGTCGTAATCGCGCATCATGGGCAAACCCACTTGCAGGATGCTTTCGTCTTCCACCACGTCCGGATGAAACAACACGCGAAATGTATCCTGATTTTCGCCGTCGTCGAAGTCCATGCCGTACAGATCGTCGTCGCAAATAAAAAACTGAACCAGCCCGCGTTCCGGAAAGGGTTTCAGGAGCGGCATTTCGCTGAAATTGAGTTGCGCCAGAAAAAACAGTTCCCGCCCGTCGGGAGCGCAAGGCCAGGGGGTGTGTTTAGGCAGATAGGGAGTGCCGCCCACCTTGCTTTCCCAGGGTTTGGTAACACGTGCAGCTTGCGCCCGCGCACGTATGAACGGCAATTCGGTTTGGAGCAGCTTTTCGCGGAAAGGCTCCATGGCAGCGGGAAGGGCAAGGGGATGCGACATAAACAAGTTTATTTAGCGAACAAACGCGCGGATCAAACCGCGCTCATTCAAACTACGCCAAAGGTATTTGCTTACGCGCTGTCATGTATACTATGAATTGCAGTTTTTGTTGTAAGTCGTTAGGATGGAGCCAAGAAGTCGTCCGTTTCATGGTCTGACTTTATCTATTCCCTCCAGCCGTTAACAGCGTTTTTATAGTCTTTTGAAACACCCCAATGGGAGGTCAAAATGTATTCTACGTTTGGAAGGTTCGTAATTTTCGAAATTGATTTGGTTGTTTTATTATGATCAAGATCGAAGAATTCGACAGAGTGCCCAAGTTTGCCTTCGTGTAGACTTAAAATGTCACCTGTAAATAAATATTTTTCATTGACTTGAAAGCACATCGAACCACTTGTATGGCCTTCAGTTAATATGCAGTGTATTTTTACTTTCCCAATTTCTAAAGTTTGAAGGTCGTCTAATAAAATATAATCACTACGGCTAATACTATTATTGTAACCTGGGATTTTTTGCTGTTCTCCATTGAGCATTTTCACTTCATTTCTTGCCATGTACAACTTGGCATTTTTAAATAATGGAAGCCCTGCAACATGATCCATATCCGAATGAGTCAGCATTACAGCTTCCACTTTTAATGGGTCGATATTTAGCTTTTTTAATTCAGACTCTATTACCGTTAAATCTTTTCCCGCATCAATTGCAATGTAGTTTGTACTGTCTTTGATTAAGTACATATTTGCGAAATCATTTTTGATTGCAATTATTTCTGCTGTAACATTTCCGGTTACCACAGGTGTCATTTTTCCTGTTTCAGCACTGAATTTATATAGAAATCCGCCAACGGCAATTGCTAACAGGACTGCAATTATTCCGATTCCGATAAGAATTTTTTTCACCATGATGTTCATTGTCGTTCAGTTTTGATAATTGTTTCTGCAAAACTACAATGCTCAAACAGGGCAAAACGATAACAAAAGATACAAAATTAATAGGCTTATTTTTTCGTCAGGCGGCTTCTAATTCTGCTTAATGAAACCCTGGTAATTCCTAAAAATGAAGCGATTTGGTGTTGTGGAATTCGTTGAAGCAATTCAGGCTGATCTTTGAGAAGCGCTTTATATCTTTCTTCAGGGCTGTTCAGTAGGTATGAAATAAATAAGTCGTGCAATATCACAAACCGCTGTTCAATGGCCTTTCTGATAAATTCATTCATTTTCGGAAATACCTTGTATAACTCTTCTTGTGCCTGATGGGTAAGAACTAATACTTCGCAGGCTTCCAATGTTTCTATTGCTACTTTGCTGGGTTTTCGTGAAATAAAACTGTCGTAGGAGCCAGCGAACATGTTTTCTGTAAAAAAGTATGTTGAAAGCTCTTCACCATTTTTTTCGCAATAAAGTCTTATGCAACCTTTTATGAGATAAAAAACTTCGTCTGATCTTTTTCCAATGTCTAAAAGAATTGATTTTTTCTTAAATTTTTTGAACTCAAAATAGGGCATTATAATTTCTAATTCACTGTCATCAAAGTCAGTAAATTTTCTAAAAATGTTTATTTTTTCCTGTTCGTTCAATGGTTTAATGCTATTTAGGCAGGGTTGTTACAAATTTTAACGGCGCCCTCCTACGCAAACACCACCTGTACCAACCACGCAGCCAAATAAGCCAATCCGCTCATGAACAAAAACTGGAAAAATGCCCATTTCCAGCTACCGGTTTCACGGCTCACAACGGCCAGGGTACTCATACATTGCATGGCAAGGGCATAAAAAACAAGCAGGGAAAGGGCGGTAGCCAGGGAATACACCGGTTTGCCGGAATCCCGGAAGGTTTCGCGCTGCATTTTTTGCCGCATCGTGGCTTTGGCCTCATTGTCGGAGCGGTCGTTAATGTCGGCCTCCGCCGAGCCCATGTTGTATAGCACGGCCAGCGTGCCGGTAAATACTTCCCGGGCAGCAAAAGACGTGAGTAGTGCGATGCCGATTTTCCAATCGTAACCCAGCGGGCGAATCGCGGGTTCGATGGCTTTGCCCATCTGGCCGGCCCATGAGGCTTCGAGTTGCCGTTGTTTGATCAGGTCTTCCTGATGGATGGCGTCGAGGTTGAGTGCTGCGGCTTCTTTTTCGGCATCTGCTGTCGCAGTCGCCATGGCATCGCCGGGGCCGAAACGCGATAAAGCCCACAAGGCAATGGATACGATCAAGATGATTTTGCCGGCGCCTACGACAAATGCCGACACTTTTTCCCAAACCGTCAGCCATACGTTTTTCCAGTAGGGCACACGGTAAACGGGCAATTCAATGGCCAGAAAAGAAGGCTCGCGGGTGCGCAACCAACGCTTCATCGCATAACCCGTCAAAAATGCTGCGATGACGCCAAGGGCGTACATGGCGCCAAAAACCAGGGTTTGAGCGCTCAAAAATCCGCCGATTTTTACTTTCGGCACTGCCAGCCCGATCAATACGAGGTACACCGGTATGCGGGCGCTGCACGAAATGAACGGCGTAACCATCACGGTAATCAGGCGTTCTTTCCAGTTGCCGATGGTGCGCGAACTCATGATGGCCGGCACCGCACAGGCCGAACCGCCGATCAGGGCAACCACACTACGGCCGTTCATACCGAATCGCCGCATGGTGCGGTCGAACATAAACACCACCCTTGCCATGTAACCCACCTCTTCCAGGATCGTGATCAGGAGGAAAAGTAGGGCAATTTGCGGCACGAATACCAAAATGCCGGCCAGCCCGGTCAGGATGCCGTCGGTCAGTAATTCAGTCGTCCAATGTGCCGGCAGGCTGGTTTGTAAAAATTCATTCAATGTAGAAAACCCGCTTTCGATCCAATCCATCGGGTAAACGCTCCATTCGAAGATGGCTTGAAAGAGCAACAGCATGGTAGCGAAAAACAACACCGGCCCCGCCCATCGGTGGGTGAAAACGGCATCGATGCGGTCGGTTGGTGTTTTTGCAACGGCAGGCGGCTGTAGAATGGTACGGTGAACGAGGGGTGTAAAACGATCAAAGCGGTCGAGCGTTTCATCCACCTGATAGCGCAGAGACTGGAAATTTTTGGTGTCGACGATGGTTGCAATGGTTGCTTTTTCGGCTTCATTCAAAAAAGGCAGCCAGGAAAAATGGTGGGCCAGTTGCAGTGCGCGATAAGGATTTTCCTCGTTGAAATTCAGACGAATGGCTTCGGACACCTGTTTTTCGACCGGGTTTAGATCATAAAAGGGTTTACGGGTGTTTTGATTGGGCAGGAGGAGTTTTTCCAGTTCGGTGGTTAATTTCGGCATTTGTTCGCCGGTTCTGCCACTCACCAGCACTACAGGTATGCCTAGTTCCTCCGAAAGTTTGACCACATTGATTTTTATGCCCAGCTCGGAGGCGGTATCGGCCATGTTTAAGGCCATGAGAATGGGCAGTTGAAGATCGAGCAATTGGGTGAGCAGCAACAGGTGTTTTTCCAGGCAGGTTACATCGGCAATGTAAACGATCGCGTCGGGAAAGCGCGGATCTTTGGGGTTGGCTAAAACCGCCGACACCAGTTTTTCATCGGATGAAGAAGGGTAAAAACTGTAAGTGCCGGGGAAGTCGATGAGCATAACTTCCGAGCCATCGGAACATTTGAAATGGCCTTCTTTGATATCGACCGTAACGCCGGGGAAGTTGCCGGTTTTCTGGCGAAGCCCTGTAAGTTGATTGAAAATGGTGGATTTTCCGCTGTTGGGGTTGCCGATAAGGGCAATTTTGGGCGGAATCGTTGCGCCTTCCTTCATACCTCGGTTAAATTATCCATCCGAAGCAAGAGATTCGGAATCGGGTGGAATATTGTCCATCCGAAGCTCTAGCTTCGGATGAAAGCAAATGTTTCATCATCTTAAAAAGGTTGGGTGGAATATTGTCCATCCGAAGCTCTAGCTTCGGATGAAAGTAAATGTTTCATCATCTTAAAAAGGTTGGGTGGAATATTGTCTATCCGAAGCTAGAGCTTCGGATGACTGGTGGCCGCTTATCATACCTCGATTAAAATGCTGTCGGCTTCTTCTTTCCTTAAAGCCAGGCGAACGCCATCAACTTTTACGTAGTAAGCGTTGCCAAATGGCGATTGGCGTACCATTTCAACCCGGGCGCCGGGCAAAACGCCCATTGCGGTAAGTTTACAAGCAAGGGCGGCGTCGGAAAACGACAAAGCGCGCGCGCTTTCATTTGTTTTTAAATCCGGAATGGAACGGTAACGTCTTTGCATCCTGCCAATGCGTTAATTTAATTTAGACAAATTCAACGTTGCAAAGGTAGCAAGCTTCTTTCATTAAACAACAGAAAAGGCTTCGGGGTTTAATCAATCTTCCCTGGTGATTTTAATCATCCATAAATTTCAGGTTATTCTTTAGGGGTACTTTGAAAGATCGTGGTAAAAAGCAGGGCCATTTTCATCGGTTCGCTCACTTCTTCATTCAGGTTGTCTTCGATGGCCCAGTCGCGCGGGTCGCCTTCCCGGAGGGTATAGACGTAAAACCGGCCCCGGCGTTGGTCTTCAACGAGCCATTCATCGAGCCTGTTTTTCCAACGGCTTCCCAGTGTCAGCGAAATGGTATTGTCTGTGATACGCCATTCACTCAGGTCGTTCGACCAGGATGCGCGCATGGTAATTACTTCGCCTGCATAGGTGCGAAGTTCCCATTGAGAGGGATCATTTTTCCACTTTTGCCGGATAGTGCCCCGTTGTCCGCCCAGTTCGTAGGTCCATTCCGAAAAATCTTCCTGAAAACCCAGTCGGCGTAGTTTTAATTCGCCGTACAATTCTTCTTCCGTTGCTTCGTCGGTTTCGGCATCTTCCTGCTCAGGGGCGATCAGAATATCCCATTCTACGAAGGAGTTATTCCAACGGCTGCTGATGGTCGACAACGCCTGGGCGCAGCTTGCCGGTATCTGGAAAAAAGCAAGGAAGAAGAGCAACGGTCGTATCATGCTTTTTGTAGGAAAATTAAATGAAAAATATAAAATTTAAATGGGAAAATGTAAAGGTATCGAGCCTTTTACATTTTATAATTTCCCATTTAAATTTTACATTTCAAATGAACGGCCTAAAAAGGCAGGTCGTCCATGGCAGCCGGCGGCGTGTCGGTGTAGTT
>JAEUUR010000060.1 GCA_016787465.1 Saprospiraceae bacterium
AGTCTGGCAAGGAACAACATCATTTACAACACCGGCGGCGCAGGAATCGGCTTTTTTGCGGCAAGAAATTGCTCGGCCTATCACAATACTGTGGTGACTGCTTCCGGAGAATTTCACGCCCCACTTTATATTTCACCAGGCGAGATCTGGATCGATGACAATACCACCCTCACCCCGCCATGTTTCAATATCGAAGCGTACAACAACATTTTCAGGGATCAGAGCGGAACCGGCGATGAGGACTACACCGTTCAAATCCGGGAGGGAGGCCTTTCAGGAACGAACCTGATCGACTATAATATTTATCAGAAAACCACCGGAGCTGCCCGTTTTGACGATGGCGTGAGCTGGCCCGCCCTTTCTTTTTCCCAGTGGAAATCGCAGATGGGATTCGATGCGCACAGCCAGGAGGCCTACCCCCAGATCGACGGTTCCCTGCACCTGCTTCCGGGTAGCCCGGCCATCGACGCCGGACGCACCTCCCCGGCAGCAAAAGATTATGAAGGGTTGGTTCGAACTGGTGTTCCGGATATTGGCGCCGATGAGTACAACAATGGCACTGCCCTGCAGGTGCCGCCGCCAATCGGTGTGATTGGAACGGGGGTAAACCTGGGCACCACTACTATCCAGGATGTATCGGTTGAAGCTAGGATTGAGTATTATCCCAATCCGGCAAATGATCTGATTTTCATACAGAATAATCAAACAGGGGGTGTGACCCTTACTGATTTGACCGGTCGTGAACTCCGTTCTTTCACCGAGCATTCCATTCCAACCTCCGATTTGCCCAATGGCATTTACCTGTTGAACGTTGAATCGAAAGGAATGATCATTTCAATACCTGTCATTATTCACCATTAAACACATCGATCATGAAAATCTCTCTTTTGCACCTTTACATCCTTGTTTTTACGGGATTAGTTTCTACTTCTTCTATGTGTAAAAAGGACGAAAACACAGATCCTGAGTTCACATCACTCATTGGTTATTGGAAACTTAAAAGCGGCAAAACATTTGCGATCAACAGCAATGGCCAGGAAATCGTTGCAGCCACGTTTAACCCAGGGACGGTAGCCCACGAATTTTTATCAAATGGCGTGTACAAGGGCCACGACCTTGTTGGTGGAACCCCGGTCGAAACCGGCACATGGGAACTGAATGTAACTAAATTGGATGTAAAAGACATTGAAGAAGGAACCTTGTCGATCAAGACACCTTTTACACAAGCCATGGCCGGAGATATTTTTGTCGACCCGGACGGTTCGATAAAATATAGCATCTCTTCCATCGAAAAACCTATTGGCGGTTCCAAACCAATCATCACCCTTCAAACCAAAGCATACGAAGCGTATCCGTATGACCGTGCTTGGGCGGTGTATGTGTTTGAAAAACAATAGGTTGTCAATTCTGGAATTCCTATGACTTATCGCAATAAATTGCTCTTTTTAATCATCGGCCTGGCCGGCGTCGTATTGCTTGGCAGATATGCCTGTTATTTTGTCGACAAAAAATACGATACCATACGCCGGCCCTGGGCTTATAGCAGCGATCCTTCCAAACCGCTTTTGGTTGGTAAGTGGCAGGGGAGTGTGCTTGATCCGGACAACAATGCCCACGAGGTTTTTTTAGAAATTGAGGAGCCGTTGAGTGATGAAAAACGCAAAAATCGATTTTTTCAAAAGCGGATCAAGCGCAACAGGAGCAGCCGCACTTTTTTTGATGGAATGGCTATTTTAGCAAGTCGTGGCCGACGGGATACGTGTGAAATTTGGGGCGGTTTGGATCAGCCCGACGGTAATCAAATTCACTTTCAATTCAGGCCATTGCATGATGTGCATCCTCCCGGCTTCAATTTAAACCTGGCTGAGGGTGTTTGGCAGGAACACCAACTGGAATTGAGCATCAGTTTTACCTGGTTTCGTCCGGATGGCAGTAGCTTCTCCGATAGTGCCGATCCGCGTTTTGAACAAAAGGGCGTGTTGAAAATGACCCGGATTGCTACGGCAAAGTAACCAGCTCAAATCGGGATGCAACAAACATATCCGTAGGATTGCCACGAATTTGCCCTAAAATTGTTGCGCTAAAATTGATTTCTATCTACCTGAATTTATGCGGTGGTGGTTCCTGTTTTTTTATTTGACATGTTTTTCCGGCTGGGTACAGGCGACTCGGCATTTTTCCCATTTTACGGAAAAAGACGGACTCACAGACAACCAGGTGCAGTGCATTCTGCGCGATCAACAAGGGTTTTTATGGGTAGGCACCAGTAGGGGATTGAACAGGTACGACGGCCATACATTCAAACATTTTTTGCCGGATACCCGGCAAGCCCAACGAACAGTAAGCAACGAAAATATCCTGGATATACGTCAGGATAGTTTCGGTTATATCTGGATAGCCACGGCAAATGGCTTGAACCGTTACGACCCACGCACCGAACGATTTAAGGTTTGGAAAAACACAGGTAGAGCAGATGGCTCCTTGCCTAATTCCCTCATTTGGAATATCTTCATCGATCAACAACAACAACTTTGGCTGGCCTGTGATAACCGGGATGTTTGTCGCTTCAACCCTCAAACAGGCGTTTTTACAACCTATCCCTGGAAATCTTTCCTCGATGCCGTTCATCCCAAGTCCGCAACTACCGACTACAAAACCATCTACTATTATCGACCCAATGGCGACACCGGGATTTGGTTTATGACAAATTTCGGTTTGTTCAGCTTCGATTTCGAATCGCAGGCATTTGATTACCATCCATATCCCGACCAAGGATTTCCTTTGGCAAAACCTGGAGGTGAATTAAATGCGCTTTTCTTTGGCTCATGGGATAAAGACTTAATCCGATATGAGCCTGAGAAACGGACCTGGTCGCGCATCAGATTACCTATATCATCTGACTTGACCGG
>JAEUUR010000066.1 GCA_016787465.1 Saprospiraceae bacterium
GTCCAGAAACAAATTGCGGGCTATCGTATCGTTTTGGCCGTGCTCGATGGCGATTCCGGTTTTACACTTGGCAATCAAATTACCCATGATTTTGGTTTCATAACTGTACCCTCCCCAAATTCCATAGGTACACTCCTGAATGAGGTTGCCCTGAATCAGGTTCCGGGAGAACGTCACCTCAATTCCGTTGGTGGGCGCGTGGCTAAAATCATTGCCGTAAATGAAATTGTCGTTGCAGCCGCCCTGTCCGTTGTCCATGGTGCTTTGCCCGGCCCAAAGAAATAGCCCGTCACCGGAGTGTGTCACAGAGTTAAATGCAATGAGGTTGCTGCTGCTTTGCTCGTAGAGCAGAATGCCCGCTGAATCTTGCCCACGCTCATAAAAACCATGCGAATAGCCGCGCACATTCCAATCCAGAAAATTATGCATGATCTTGTTTCGACTGCTGCGGTAAAGCCCGATGCCCAAACCGGAATTGTAATGGAATGAGTTGTTGTAAATCAGTGCGTTATTGCAGGCGTTCATCAACAATCCGTTCTGTCCGCCGGTGGCTCTGCAACCTTTCACCGTAGCTCCCTGGCAGTTTTTTAGATACACTGCCGCACCGTAGCGCATCCATTCATCCAGTTCGTTGTGGTGATAGCTCAGCCAATCGGAAAAGTCTTCGCGTTCGCGTATCGACCTGAGCCGGGGCCGGTAATTGTAGGAAAAATCGCAGTTTTCGAGGCGCAGATTATCCACGCCGGCAGCCACAACTCCGATCTTAAACCCGCGTACTACCGCGTTTTTCAGGGTAATATTTTTGCCTTTTATCAGCATACCCGTTCCAGTAAATAGATCGGGCCGCATGGCGTCTGAAATGCTTGTCAGCTCGGCGCCTTGAAAATCGACGGTGATTCCATCGCCTTCGATTGTGACAACGCCCTGTACTGCAATTGGATCAACCGGTTTTGCATAGGTATCGGCGCCTGGTTGCAGCACATATTTGGCCTTTTTAACCGTACAAGAGTTTCGAATTACCAGGTTTTGGGTGAGGGTAATTTCGGGGGTTTGAGCGGAAAGGAAAGTTGGAAACAACAATAGGAGCAATAAGCGCATGACAACCGATCTTATCTGTTAAACGGATATTCATTGATCCAATGAAACCCTCTGGATGTGAGTTGAAATTTGGAATCATCTAAACGGCGCAAGGTAGCTCTGAGTGTGTCGCCGTAGTACAATCCGCTGATTTTTACCAGGTTGCTGTCTTGCGCCAGCGCGAAGGTGTACACTTGGGTGCTGTCGCGATAAGATTTGATGGTCACCTGGCTCAGCAAGCTGTCGGGTTTGAAGGAAAAGGAACCACTGCGTTCATTTTTAAACTGCACCCGCATCCGGTCGTATTCTATTACAGCCCTGTTCCAAATCAAGCTGTCGGAACCGGGTACTACCACTTTCGGATGTTGAAATTCCTGTACCGTATAAATGCCTCGCAGCGACGTTTTATCTTCATCCCTGCCATATTGCATGGTCATATAAACTACCGAAAACGCCATGGCTCCGAGCAGTAAGAATCGCAGGCCGTGCCGGAATATGGTCATTTTTCGACCGGTCAGCCTGTTTTCTTCTTTCCTCGGAGCGGATGATTTTTGCAGGATAAAAAACTGCCACAACGATGTCAAATTCGGCGCCATCAGTGCAATACCGAACAACACCAGGTGGAATGAAAACAGTTTCACCGGCACATCGTAACACATGTTGAGCATGAATACATGCACCATCACACCGGTGGTAACGAGTGCTCCGATCAGGGTAGTTCGCCTGAACATCAGCAACAACCCGCCCAAAATTTCAGCACCGCCGGTAAACGCTGCGTACGGGTACGAATATCCCATGAAACGCCACAACAAACCCATCGGTGAAAAATCGCCATAGCGTTGGTTCAGATCGTACAACGACGGACTCGCAAATTGTCCGCCTTCCACCACCTTGGCCAACCCGTAAATCATCATATACAGCCCCAGATACCAGCGCAAGGCCGTTCTTACCCAAAATAAAAAGGTGCCGAACCGATCTTCGCTTTTCAGCAACCACCAGCCGGCGCCAGCGGTCAACACAGCCGACAACAAGAGTTTCACCGGTATCATCACCCAATCAAAGGTGGTGTCGCCGCTACCCGTCATTTCTATTTTTTGCAAGGTAGTGATGCCTAAAATCGACTTTCCGAACCAAAGTGTAAGCGCTTCCAACCCACTCATGTAAGGCGCCAGGATCACGTCGAAACCCGGTATTTCATTAAACGGTTGGGGAAACATGTATAATACCGCATAAAAGCAGGCAAAAAGCAGCAGGAGGTTTTTGATATTTAGCATGGCAGGAAAGTGGGTTTTAGACATTAAAGATACTTCTATTCGAAATATATTGAGTCACTATCTGCTTATAAAGGGTTGATTTTTATGTAAAATAAAGGAAGGTAGCACCGTCTTCAGGCCAATGTCGTTGACTTAAGCGGAGTTGGATTCATTAAATGATTAATAGATTACTTGACCACTAGATTGTTGATTTGGATTTTTGATGGAAAATTTTCTTTCTTTTGATGAAATAGGGTGAGAATCAGCCGTCTTACATCTCCTTCATCATGTAATGAATCTAGTATCAGTTAAATTCATTTGAATCATCAAAATTTCCCTTAAGCCAACGACATGGGCTTCAGGCCTCCGGACGAGGCCCTTTAGGGCAATACCGGTGACCTGAGGAAAATCAGCAAGCCTCTTCGTAGCTTAGCCATCACTCGTTGCTTCCATATTTCGCCCTTTCAGGGCTTAAGTCATAGATATTGACCTAAAGGGCCCTGTCCAGATCGCTTGAAAGCGGCGCTACCTGACATCATGACAAAGAAAATCCCGAATCATGTGGCAAAGCCATGATTCGGGATAATTCATATTTCAATTTTTGAAACTACAATGCTTTACTCCGCAGCGCGGTATCGGTGCATTTTGTTCAGGAATTTTTCAAGGCCCTGCGGTTTGATCGGCCCTGCGCCGGCGCCTTGTGTTTCCCATTCGTATTTATTGAGTAATACGAGCGGGCGCAGTTTTTCTTTGGCAAGTCCCGTATTCAAGCCGGTCAATTCCTTGAAATAGGTTTCCGCTTTCGCATGGGCTTGTTTCAGTTCTTCTTTCCGAACCTTCGCCCCGTCGAGCACTGATTGAGTGGCCATGTGATCCGACATTTCGGAATACACATAAAGTCGACCTACGCGTGCGCGCAACTGCTGCTCTCCGGTAATGCCTTTGGATTCAATGGTTTCCGTTAGCGTCTTGCGGAAAGTTTCAAGGTTGGCGCTGTATTCCGTGAGTTTCGCTTTGAGCTTTTTGTCTTTTACAACAGCTGCGCGTTGCGCAGCGCTGTCTTTCATGCTTTGGACTTGCGCTACCAGCAAACCGAGGTCTTCCACCATAGCAAACATATCGTCGGATATGGCTCTCCGTTTTACATAATCCAGTTCCGGTTGCAACGGATCGGCAACGAGGGTGATGCTGCCTTCATCGGTGAAATCGCCAGCCGTGAGCTTCACCTTGTACGTACCGGGCTTGAACAATTGGCCGATAAATCCGGCATAAACCCCGAATTCTCCCTGAACCAATACCCCTTTGGCTGCTTTGGGCGGCGCAGTTCGCATATCCCAACGCACGGTATTGATTCCTTTGCGTTTGGTGCCAGGCAGGGTGACCAGCTTTTTACCCGATTCATCAAAAATATCGATGGTTACATCCCCGGTGTTCAAGCGGTCTTTCAGGTAATATTGAACCACGGCCAGTTCGGGTGTGTTGGGCCCTGCATAAGAATCCGTATTCGGGAAGCCTTGTCCGTAGTGACCACTGGTTACTGCCGTTGGACGGGTGGGCAACAAAGCCGCATCTTTTTGCAATAACTCGGCAGACAACCTGCGGATAGGAGAAATGTCGTCGATGATGAAAATGCCGCGGCCGTGGGTGGCAAACACGAGGTCGTTGGTTTTTGGATGTACGACAATATCGCGTACGGCAACGTATTCGGGTACTTTTGATTTGTATAACACCCAACTTTGGCCTCCATCGTGACTGAAATAAAGTCCGAATTCAGTGCCAAGGAATAACAGATCGCGCTGAACGATGTCTTCCACAATGACATGCGCATAGCCTTGCAATACCTTGTCGTTGCTGATCAGGGTCCAGGTTTTGCCGCCATCGGCCGATTTGGCTACATAGGTTTTCATATCGCCATAGGCATGGTTGTCGAACGTAGCATACACCAGGTTCCGATCGTACCGGCTTGGGGTAACACGGCTCACCCACGTACCCGCAGGCACGCCGGGGATGTTCTTCGAGATCAATTCCCAGGTTTTGCCGCCGTCGTGCGTTACTTGAATATTTCCGTCGTCGGTGCCGACATAGATCAGGTTTTCGTCGAGCGGCGAAGGGCCGATGCTGAAGATGGTGCAGTGGTTTTCAGCGGAGGTGTTATCCACCGTAATACCGCCGCTTTGGGCTTGTTTTTGTTTTTCCGCATCGTTAGTGGTCAGGTCGGGTGAAATACGCTGCCAACTGTGACCGCGGTCTTCGGTTTTGAAGAGGTATTGTGCGCCCATGTACAGGGCTTTGGGGTTTTTGATGCCGCGAACGATGGGTGTATTCCAGTTCCATCGGTACGGTTGTTCGTCTGCAATCGGTTGAGGTTGAATGAATTGCGATTGGTTGGTGCGAATATTTAACCGGGCAATCATTCCGCCCTGACTTTCGCTGTACACGAAATTGGGGTCAAGCGCATCGGGTTGCACCCAAAAGCCATCGCCGCCGCCCAGGCTTTCCCAGTCTTTGTTTTCGATACCACCGGTACTTTGCGACGGACCACGCCAGGAGCCGTTGTCTTGCAAACCGCCATATACGTAATAAGGTGATTGTTCATCTACCTGGACGTGATAGAACTGCGAAACAGGCAGGGTATTGAGGTGGGTCCAGGTGACGCCCTGGTCGAGGCTCATATAAACGCCACCGTCGGTACCCAGGTACATGTGAGATGTAACATTCGGATTGATCCACAATGCGTGGTGATCGGAATGTACCCAACCTCCTGCGTTGGAAGCTTCACTGAATGAATAACCGCCGTCGGTACTGATCGAAAGCGAAAAAGCAGGCCTGTACACCCGTTTCGGATCTTTGGGATCCACCACCAGGGTGCTGAAATAGAACGGACGCGCTGTTACGTTAGAATTTGCGCTTTGGTATTTCCAGCTTTCACCGCCATCTGCGGAAATCAGCAGGCTGGTTTTTTCACTTTCGACGATGGCCAGCAAATTATCGGGAGCACTTGGCGCGAGGGCCAATGCAATACGGCCGAATTCGCCGGTTGGCAAGCCGTTGGTAATTTTACGCCAGTTTTTACCGCCGTCGGTGCTTTTGTACAAAGCGCTGCCCGGGCCGCCGGAAGTAAAGGAATAAGGCGTACGGCGAAATTGCCACATGGAAGCCAGCAACACATCCGGGTTGCGCGGATCCATGATCACATCGGCACAGCCGGTTTTGTCGTCGGTATACAGAATTTTTTCCCAGGTTTTGCCGCCGTCGGTGGTTTTGTACAAACCGCGGTCGGGGCTGTCGCTCCATAATTTACCGGGCACTGAAACGTAAGCGATGTTGCCGTCGGTAGGGTGGAGTAATATTTTGGATATGTGTTCGGAGTTTTCAAGTCCGATTTTACTCCAGTTACGGCCGCCATCGGTCGATTTGAACAAACCTTGTCCGATGGCCACACTGTTGCGCATATTTGATTCGCCGGTACCTACCCATACGGTTTCCGGCCGGTTCTGATCGATCGCCAAAGCGCCGATGCTTTGCGGGTGTTTTTCGAATATCGGTTCGAAAGTTAAGCCTGCGGTGGTGGATTTCCATACGCCGCCACCTGCGGTGCCGATGTACAAGGTTTTGGGGTTGTTGTTCACCCCTTCAATGGCCGTAATCCTGCCGCCCATCACCGCCGGGCCGATGCTGCGGGCTTCCATTGCACCGTAGGTGGAAGAGGTGATTTTCGTTTGGGCTTGAGCGAAAAAAGAAAAAACGAAAAAACAGGATAAAAAAATGGAAAATCGTTTCATTTTCAATTGTTTAAGTACAATTAATTTTAGATTTAAATTGGGTTTTTGAATTAAAAAACCCTAAAAATTGCCTCAATGCCGACCAGGGAGGAACGCCATAAAATGGTTCGCCCCTTTAAAGATGCAACCTAGTTGACGGGAACCGTTGTTACACCCATAAAGGGGCGAAATGGGGCAATTGCCTAGAACATGCAGCCACTTATTTCTGAGGCATATCAAAAATTTTCTGGTCAATGGCAGGATTGAACGTCATACCTGTCAGTGAAATGGTAGCAGGACCCATTGGGCCTACGGTTTGAATGGTGAAAGGAACAACAACGCCTTTGTCTGTTTTTTTGAAATTCGACATCAGGGTGCTTTCTTCCACGGTCTGGCCGTCTACTTCCTCTACTTTGGTTTGTTTGATTTCATAAAACGTAGCCGGATCGAAGAACGAATACTCCGTCTTTTTGCCTTTATTAACCTTAATTTTGATGGCTTCGGTGCCTTCCACGTCTTCAGTGCCAATGTATTCGAGGGTGTACCCTTTTTCTTTGTAACCTACAAAAGTGCCGTCGATATCGAGCATGTCTTTCATGGATTCAATCTGATCGGGAGTAATGGGTTCAGGGTCGTTTTGGCCCATGAAAGGGTTAGTCGACCAACCTTTGTCGCCTGAAATAGCCGTGCTTTGGGTCATGCCCATCACCGAAACGTCCATACGAGCCGATTTGTCGCGCACGACGGTAGAAGAGAAGAGGATCGTCATGCCGGCCGCTGCATCGGAGCTGATTTTAGCTTCCATTTTAACGGAATTAACATCGGCCCAATTGGTGGCGCCGGTTGCTTCAAGGTGCTTGGCAACTATTTCTTCTGCATTTTGGGCCTGAACAAATGCTGCGGAGAGTAAAAAAGCTACAAAAAAGAGCGTTTTTTTCATTGTCTGGTAATTGATTTGGTAACTTTACTGGAAATTGAGTTTGAATTTTCTAGGCACAAATTAACACCGGCCCAGGCGCCAGGGTTTTGAATTTTCGATAAGCAGTATATAAAGTGAGACAAATCACCTTAAATCACTCCTTTTCCCCATTCATTATTTCCTATTCCGCTGTACGATGAAATACGCTCTGTTCTCCTTTTTTGTGGTAATGATCCTGCTGCAGGCTCAAAAAAAAGAGCAACCCAAACCGATTTCGGACACGCAGGTAGTCGCCGATTCATTGCCTTTCCTTTCCGAACCGGTTTTTCGGCGGCCTGCGCCGGCAATCAATGGCCTGACGTTGGTGGCGCCGCCTGAGCCATTTCATGAAAACCCGATGCCGGCTATTCAAAACGTCGGTGCAAACTGGATCGCCTGCGTTCCCTACGGATTTACCCGGCCGAATACGCCTAATGTACGCTACCATGAAAGCGGCAACCAATGGTGGGGCGAAGGCCCGGCAGGTGTGCGTGAAACCGTTAGGCTCGCCCACGAAGCAGGCATCAAGGTGATGGTAAAACCGCAAGTCTGGATACCCGGCGGCTGGACGGGGGCGCTCGACTTTCCGACCGATTCCGCGTGGGGCGCCTGGGAACAATCTTATGAAAGATACATCCTGCGTTTCGCACGACTAGCTGACTCCGTAAAGGCAGATATGTTTTGCATCGGCACGGAATTTAACACCTCTATTGGAAAACGTCCGCAATTTTGGTTCAACCTGATTTCCAAGGTAAAAACCGCTTACCACGGCAAATTAACCTATTCTGCCAACTGGGACGACTGGGATAAGGTACCGTTTTGGAACGAACTTGATTATATCGGGCTGGGTGGCTATTTCCCATTGGTAGACGCTGCTTTACCCGACATT
>JAEUUR010000110.1 GCA_016787465.1 Saprospiraceae bacterium
ACTGGGTAATGGAATACTGCCTCATTTGAGCCAGCGCATCTACTGCCATCGCATTGGGTCCAATGGTTTTAGGTGTGGCGGTCAGAATGTCGGTCGCACGGATTTGGGTAAAGTCAGTCTGTTTTTGCAACATCCGCCGCAAATCACCGTCGGTGATGATGCCTAGCACATGTTCATGTTCATCCAGTACGGCCGTGATGCCAAGTCTTTTGGACGAAATTTCAAGGATTACCTCGTTCAGGGAAGCGTTTGCGGGAACTTTCGGCCGATCATTGCGCCCGTACAGGTCGCGCACGCGCAGGTAGAGTTGTTTTCCAAGCGCGCCGCCAGGGTGGAATTTTGCGAAGTCTTCCGGAGAAAAGCCCTTAAAAGTAAGCAATGCGACGGCCAGGGCATCACCGAGCGCCATTTGGGCAATGGTGGAAGTAGTTGGCGCCAGGTTGTTCGGATCGGCCTCCTGATCGATAGGCGTCCAGAGCAGGTAATCGGCCGCCTGCGCGAGGGAACTGTTTCGGTTGGCCGTCATAGCGATCAGTGGGTTTCCAAAATTTTTAAGCAGCGGAATCAGGACTTTGATTTCACTGGTTTCGCCGCTTTTGGAAATACAAAGCACCACATCGTTGGGCTGGATCATACCCAGGTCGCCGTGAATGGCGTCGGCCGCATGCAAAAACAGTGCGGGGGTGCCGGTGGAGTTGAGTGTGGCGACGATTTTTTGGGCGACAATCGCGCTTTTACCGATACCGGTGAGTACCAGACGGCCCGTGCTGCGTGTGAGCATATCAAGGCAAGCCTCCAACTCGGAATTGTTTTGAAGGCTGTTGGCCAGGGCAGTCAGGGCCTCTGCTTCTTTTTGGACGGTTTGCCGGGCTACTTCCAGCAAAAGTTTAGAGCCGGCGTTCGACATTATTGACCAATTTTCTTGTCTTCTTCATCGATGCGGTTGAGCAGTGCTTCCACACGGTACATTTCATCGACGGTGTCGTCGATGAAAAATTCGAGTTCCGGCATGCGGCGCATTTGTTTGCCAATTTTAGAAGCAAGCGCCTGGCGGAGGCGTGTGTAGTTGTCTTCCAGCAGGAGGATGACTTCCTGTTTGTTTTCGGTGCCGTACACGCTGATATACACTTTTGCGATCAAAAGATCAGGTGTCATTTTTATTTCCGTGACGGTTACGAGCTTGTCGCGGCCGTAAATATTGCTGCCTTCTTCGGTGAGGATCATGGCAAAAAAACGCCGGAGCATTTCACCGATTTGTTTTTGGCGGATGGATTCCATGCATTGAATGATTTAGAATTTGAATTTTTGGGTCGAAACCGCACGCAATAAACAGCGGTTTGTGCAAAAAAGTGCCACAAAGGTAGCTGATTCAGAAACTTATTTTCCTGAAATGATGTTTAGAAGAGCGATTCAAAATTTTTGTTGGCAATTTTTTATCAAAAGGGTTGGTTGTTTATTTTAAAAAAACTTACCTTTGCACCCGCTTTTTAAGAAGCATGATCTCGTAGCTCAGTCGGTAGAGCACTTGACTTTTAATCAAGGAGTCATGGGTTCGAGTCCCATCGAGATCACAACAACAACAAATTAGCCCTTGTAAGTCAATCACTTACGAGGGCGTTTTGTTTTTGGTTGTCGCTGGGGTTGTCGTTTTGTGTGGATATTTCCTAACTGTAGTTATAAAATTAGTTAGGAATCAAGCCGAAAAGAAGGTAGGTAATAGATTATTTTATCAATGGTACTTTCGTTTAGTTACTTTTTTTGAAGGGGAATATCCTGTATTTTATCCCATTCTTCTCCCATCCAAGTAATTTTTTTTGTATCTTCGGAATAAGTTGGGTTGCCAATACTCGGTGCGCCAATCTCAATTATTCCATTTATATATTTTCCAGAAAAGGATAAATGCTGGCCCTCGATTTTCTGAAGTATGGTATATGTATCGCCAGTTTTTGAAATAATTAGTTGCCAACCGGGACGGTTATTTGAATACCATGAGCCTGTTAAATCGGGACTTTCATTACAAGAAATGAAAATGACAAATGCAATTATTCCAAAGATCAGATGGAAACATTTAATTTTCATATTATAGATTGTTTTGACATGAAAGAGAATGCAAATATAGAAAATTGGTCATTTCCGTGGTAAAACATGCCTAATTCTTTCAATAAATCTATTCTTTTTAATCTCACATTCCCAAATCCTAACCACGTTCCAGCCTCTCCGGGTAAGGGTTTCCGTTACCTCTTGGTCTCTCCTAACGTTCCGGTCTCTCTTTTTTTTCCAATACTCTTTATTTTGCTCCGGGCGGGTATTCCGGCAATCGTGACCATGCCAGAAACACCCATCGGCAAAAATGGCGGTTTTCAGTTTGGGGAAAACAAAATCCGGTTTCCCGGTAAGGGGGTGGTTTCGCCTCCAACCTTTTATGCCGTTGGCCTTAAAAAAGGCAATGAGGCGCATTTCCGTTGACTGGTTGCGATTGGACTTGACTTTGCGCATGATCTCGCTGCGCTTTTCCGGTGGGAAAACGTCAGCCATTGTATTTTTCCAGATTGGAAGGAAGTTCAATCATTAGGGACTTGTCCACCTCGACGGCATTTACCCGTTCATTGTAGATTTTAACGAGGCTGACAAGGCTATGTTTGAGTTTGTC
This sequence comes from Saprospiraceae bacterium, assembly GCA_016787465.1. Classification (GTDB taxonomy): domain Bacteria; phylum Bacteroidota; class Bacteroidia; order Chitinophagales; family Saprospiraceae; genus M3007. The sequence goes on from JAEUUR010000110.1 coordinate 2,651, forward strand.
GGCTGCAAAAACGCTGATTTCTTCAATGTTTTGAGAAATAAACGATTCGAGCGATTCAACTGCAATGTGCCCGTTACAATATTGTTCCCCTAATTGGCGGGCGGCTGCCAGTTTCGCGTCCGGGACAATCAAATAGACTTTTAGCCCCTCTTTTATATTTTCTTGACACTTTTTGTAAACCCCTTCCATCGGGGAAACTGTGACGTGAAAAACGGTGTTACCTACCGCAAAGTCCCCGGAACGGTTGGTGGGTTTGTCGGCTGTACTTGCCGATTCGTTTGATACTTCCACAGTGGGAAATCGGAGTTGCAATTTAGCCCCTACCAAATGTTGCGCAACGTACCCGGCCTTCCCTTCGCTATGGGAAGTTTCAAAGAGGTCGTGAATGATCTGCCAAGTTGAAAGTTTCGGGTCAAACACCAATTTTAGTTTTTGGCGGTTGTGAAAATCCCTAACCCGTTCAACCAAAAACGCTTGGAAAGAGGTAAGAATCTCGTTTCGATCTTCCGGGGAAAGTAATTCGAGTTTGAGGTCTGCTAAGGACTTGAATAAGGGTCTTGTATCCCCTTGCCCTCCACGATTGGTGCGCCCGCCTTCTTTCAAGAAAGGGCGGGTCTCTCCAAAATTCTTAAGAATTGCAGCAACGGCCTTGCCACCAGCCCCTTTTATTTGGGCACCGCCTGATGCAACCTTGGTCTCAAAATCCAGATCGTAATTTCCTTTCAACCTTTCCAGTAAAACGAGCGTAGCGGCAATTGTACCGTTTGCCGGGCCGTTGTTCGCTTTGACGATTTTGAGAGACTTAAACCATTCCTCAAATGCCGATAACGGCTGTTTGGTATTCATGTGTAAAATCCTGCTTAGCTGTTATATTATTGATTTCGGCCAAAAGGGGGTTAAGGTAGTTTTCTCCAATCCACGTTACCACAGGAACGCAAACGGCGTCTCCGAAACCAAATAACGCTTGGTTGATATTCCCGGAAATGCGGTATTCGTCGGCCCCCATCAACCTTGCACATTCACGGGGGGATAAAAGACGAATGTCAATTTTCCCTTTCCCAACGCGAAGTAATATTTGCCTTGCGCTTCCTCCTTTGGGCGTTCTCAAACATCCTGCAATTCCGTCCGAACGAATTTCAGCCATTGACCGCCCTTCCCGTACCCGGCGAAATGCGGTAAAATAGGTATAACCGTTCCCCCTCTTTGCCGCTTCGATTAAAACCCTATGTCTGTCAAACGTCTGGTTTAATAGGTATTCTACCCGTTCCTCATTCCACCAATCTTTTGAAGTTTCCGGGATTTTTTCAATAATGTCAGCCAACCGGGAATTAGTTTTGGGCAAGTTGGGCAAATCTCGAATGTTCCAATTTATTTCAGGATGCCTTAGAATGAAGTCGGCAAGTTTTGCGGGTCTTAAATCACTTTGGTAAAAGGACAACTGCTTTTCACTTACCCTTTCAGGCTCCCCGGCTGTTTGATGTCCGACAACAAAAAGGCGTACCCGACTTTGAGGGACAAACCTAACGGCGTCAATTATGAAGGCGTCAACCGAATAACCTAACTCATTCAGCGCAAGTAAGGCTTCTTTGAAGTCATTGCCGTTATGGGACGTTAAAAACCCCTCTACGTTTTCAAGTAAGACAATCGGCGGGCGGCGTTCCCCCATATCCTCCAACACATTGACAAACCCCCAAAAGGCGGAAGATTGGCTACCTGCCAAACCTTCCCGGCGTCCGGCTAACGATAAATCCGTACAGGGGAAAGAGGCGGTTGCCAAACTGACATTGGGTATTTGACTTCCCTTTAATTGGTGAATGTCTCCAAGTTGGAAATGGTTTACCGAATCCTTGAAATGGTTTTGATAAATCCCCTCTTTGGTTGGGTCAATGTCGTTAGCAAACGCAATTTGCCAACCTGCCCTTTCCAGACCCAAACGCATTAGCCCGATGCCTGCGAAAAATTCAGCAAACATCCGCCGATCATAGCCATTTTGATAATTGCTCATGTGGATTCACCTTTTCAACAAAGGTAGGAGGTTTGTTTTAAATTTCATATACTTTTTGTTTTAAAACCAAACCTTGTCAGGCCTGGGTAAATTGGCTATGCCAATAATTCGTTTTTCAACCTAAGGGCTCAGTATGGGATAGCCATGGGTTCGAGTCCCATCGAGATCACGAAAGCCTCGGCAAATCGCCGGGGCTTTTTTGTTTTTGTCTCGTTGCTTGTTTTCACAAAGAGTTAAAGGAGTTACAAGAGTAACAGGAGTGTTTTAGGTACGCTTGCGACTCCTGTTACTCCTTGTAAAAACACGTCCAACCTAATTAAACACCACCTGCTTGGGTTTTGCCCGGTGTACGCCGGAGCCGGTACCACCAGCACTGGTCGATTCAGACAGTGGTGGCGTGAACCGACGGTCCATATAAATTTTGCCTGGGCCGGCGCCGACATTGGCTAGTTTGTTTGCCGCCACTATGATCGCCGTGGCGCCGTTTTCAATCGTGACAGCCGCCTGTGCGTCGCCTTCGTTTTCACCATTGATCCATACGCCCACGATCTCGTGTTCAGCTAACGGCGCGCCGGTAAAGGGAATTTCAAGGGCCGCATTTCGGGCTATCGTATCCAGCCCTGCGCCGAAATCGATGGGATTAATGGTAATGGTATTCTCAAAAACTTTCCCCTCCGCATCTTCCCAACGAAAAGTTCCGGACGAATTTAGCCCGGCAATTTTCTTTTCATAATACCCCAGCAAAGCCACAAAATTCAACGCCTGCCCGTCGATTTCAACCTGACTGGGTGCAGATAGTTCCAACAAGGTACCGGTGGCATTGCCGAACCGAAACCAGGCGCGCGCATAGGTAATGTCCTCGTTCGCATTGTAGAGAAGTTCATACTGGGTAAAAATTCGGTCTTGGTTTACATCGGAGGATTGTTCTGTTTGACAGGAAGCAAACAAAAGGGCCGTGAAGGCGAAAAGAAAAAAGGGTGTGGTTCGCATAATTGAATCA
>JAEUUR010000145.1 GCA_016787465.1 Saprospiraceae bacterium
ACCATGCTTCCCAAGTTACCAGCACTTGGTCACCCAAAAAGAAGGTGGTACCCACGGCGACCTGGTCGCTCAATTCCGGTTTCACTCCTTCGGTGCTCGGGTACCAGATATCGGTCGGCAGGGAAAGTCCGCTGCTTGCGAGCAGGTGCACGTATTGGCTCATGCGCGCGTACGAGGCTTTTGCCGACCACCGGTCAGTAATCGCATAGTTAGCGGCCAGGCGCGGCTCGATGTTGGCGTAAAAAGCCGGGTTATTTTGCCAGGCCGACAAGCGCAAACCGTAGTTCACTTTCAATTTGTCGGTCGCGGCCCATTCGTCGGCGAAGTATGCGCCGTATTCCATGCCATCGTATTCGCGGCCGGCTTCGAATTTTACCTGCCCATCGTCGCTGCCGGCTTTCAGTCGGGCCGTGATGAAATCGTGGTAGGTGATATTGGCGCCAAAACGAATCGTGTGTTTGTTGTTAGGCTGGTAGTAAAAATCGACTTTGGTGTTGGCGTCTTTAATATTGCTGCCCAGTTTGAATGAAAACCCTTGCAATACATTCTGAATGTTGTACCGGTAATCAGAGAAAGTGAAAGTGGCATTCGAGAACAATTTCGGGCCGAAAACGTGGTTCCAGCGTGCCGTACCAGTAGCATTACCCCAATCGAAACGAAAGTTAAAAGTAGCGTCGCGGAAGTTGAATACGTCGCGGCCGAAGTAGCCGCTCAGGTACAGCCGGTCTTTTTCAGAGAGTTTGAAATTGACCTTGGTATTCAGGTCGTAAAAATAGTAGTCGGGAATTTTAATGTACTCTGGGTCGTTGGCATTGGCTTTGTTGACCTGCCGGGTGAAAATATCCACATAGGTTCGGCGGCCGCTGACAACGAACGAAGATTTTTCTTTTTGAATCGGCCCTTCCACGGTTAACCGGCTGGAAATCAAGCCGATACCGCCGGAAGCCGTGTATTTTTTGTTGTTGCCTTCCTTCATGCGTACGTCGATCACTGAAGAAAGACGCCCGCCGTATTGTGCAGGGAAACCGCCTTTGTACACTTTGAGGTCTTTGACGGCATCCGAATTGAAGGTGCTGAAAAAACCGAACAAGTGGTTGGGGTTGTACACCACGGCTTCATCTAGCACGATCAGGTTTTGATCCGCATTGCCGCCGCGCACGAACAAGCCGGTGGTGCCTTCTGAGCCGGGCGTGAAACCAGGCTTTAATTGCAGAATTTTGATGATGTCGGTTTCCCCGAAAAGAGCTGGCACCGCTTTGATCTCTCTTGCGCTGAGGGTTGCCACCGACATTTCGGTGCTTCTCACTTTTTCCTCCAATGCATTGGCTTTAATAACCACCTCCTGGATGAGCGCTCCGATTTGGTTGAGGGAAATGTCGAGTTTGAGGTCGCCGTCCGGCTTTACCCTTTTGGAACTGGTTTCATAACCGATGTAACTGAAGCGGAGTTCTACGGAATCGGCGCCAAGCGGCAGGCTGAGCGAGTAAAAACCGTATTCATTGGTCACGTTGCCTTTTGCCAAGCCGACGGCTTGTACAGTGGCGCCAATCAGGGTTTCGCCATTTTGTGCATCGCGGATAACACCGCTGACGGTTGCAGATTTTTGGGCGGAGGCGCTCAGAACAAGCGCAAGAAAGAGTAGGGTAGCTGAATAGAATTTCATAGTCTCGTGCCGGTGAGGAAAGAAGCTAAACACCACTTAGCAAACTTTGTTTTGCAAACATGAGTTTATCTGCCGTGCAGCCAAATAAGATTCGACCAATTGAGCCAGGTGTTCGATGTTTTCTCTAATAAATGAGGTTGCTGTGTGGTAGGGGGAGGCTTCGGTTGAAAGGACAGGGCGTGCGTGTGTGTGGGCTTGGGTTACTCGGGTTTTTCGCGGACGCTCGAAACGCGGTGGTTGGGAGTTTTCTCCCTTCGGTCGAAAAGACAGGGCGTGCGTGTGTGGGCTTGGGTTACTCGGATTTCTCCCTTCGGTCGAAATGGCAGTGTGTGTGTGGGTTTGGGGTATTCAGGTTTCTCGCTGACGCTCGAAACGCGGTGGTTGGGAGTTTTCTCCCTTCGGTCGAAAGGACAGGGCGTGCGTGCGTGGGGGCTTGGGTTACTCGGATTTCTCCCTTCGGTCGAAATGGCAGTGTGTGTGTGGGGCTTGGGGGATTCAGGTTTCTCGCTGACGCTCGAAACGCGGTGGGTTAAGGAGTGAGAAATTCCCAATCCGGGTTCATGCTTTCGATCAGGGCCACCTTTTTGGCTCTCGACCATTTCTTCAACGTTTTTTCCCGGGCAATGGCTATTCGAATATCTGTGAAAAATTCGAAATAAATCAGGTTGCAGCAAAAGTACCGGCTCGTGAACGACTTTCCTTTTTCCAGACTTCCGAACGCATGTTCTGACACACGTCTTTTCAGGTTGTTGGTTACTCCGATATACAAAACCGTTCGCGTGGGGTTGGTAATGATATACACCCAATACTGGTGAATTTTCATGATTAAACGTTGGATGGAAGCGTGATTATTCATCGTTCCTTAGTTGCAATGTTTTATAAAGTTAACGGGAATTCTCACACGTGTCAAGCCCCATTTCGAGCGCAACGAGAACCCCCAAACCCCCTCACCCACACGCTGTCTTTTCGAGCGAAGGGGGAAAACTAGCCGAATTACCTCCCAAGCCAAGCACACGCCGTGTCTTTTCAAGCGAAGCGAGAAAACTCAATACCCCCGCTCTCGAACTGCGCGGCCGAGTCCTTTCTCGGCTGCGCCTCGAAAAGACTCGATTTGTTTCTCCCAGACCTCTCGCTTCGCTCGAGGTGACAGTGTGGGGGTGGGGGTTACACCCTGCGAATCTCCGCCCCGATCGCATTCAGGCGCTGATCGATGTGCTGGTAGCCACGGTCGATCTGATGCACATTGTGGATAATGCTTTTGCCTTTGGCCGACAAGGCCGCTATGAGCAAGGCCTGGCCTGCGCGGATATCCGGCGAAGTCATTTCGATGCCGCGCAAAGGATAACGGCGGTCGAGCCCGATAACAGTGGCGCGGTGCGGATCGCAAAGAATGATCTGTGCGCCCATGTCGATGAGTTTATCCACGAAAAATAGGCGGCTTTCGAACATTTTTTGGTGCACCAGCACTGAGCCGCGCGCCTGCGTGGCCGTCACCAGTACGATCGACATCAGGTCGGGTGTAAAACCGGGCCAGGGAGCGTCGTAAATGGTCAGGATGGAGCCGTCGATAAACGTATTGATTTCGTAATGCTCCTGTGCTGGAATGTGCAGGTCGTCGCCTTTTACCTCGATTTGAATGCCAAGGCGTTCGAAGGTATAAGGAATGATGCCCAGGTGTTCAATACCGGCGTTTTTGATGGTGATCTCGCTTTGTGTCATCGCCGCCAGGCCAATGAAAGAGCCGATCTCGATCATGTCGGGCAGACAGCGGTGTTCGGTGCCGCCCAGGTGTTCCACACCCTCGATATGCAGCAGGTTGGAGCCGATACCGTCGATCTTCGCGCCCATGCGCACGAGCATGCGACAGAGTTGTTGCAAATAAGGCTCACAGGCTGCGTTGTAAATGGTGGTTTTACCTTTGGCCAATACAGCCGCCATGACGACGTTGGCCGTGCCGGTCACAGAGATTTCATCCATGTGGAGGTACGTACCATGCAAACCACCTTTGGGTTGCTCCACAAAATAGATGTCTTTTTCGTCGTCGTATTTGAACTCGGCGCCCAATTTCTGGAAACCCAAAAAGTGGGTGTCGAGCCGCCGCCGACCGATTTTGTCGCCGCCGGGTTTGGGTAGGGTAGCGCGGCCGAAACGCGCCAACAAAGGCCCGATCAACATCACGGAACCTCGCAGGCGTTGCGCCGAACTCATAAATTCATCCGAACGCAAATAGTTGATGTCTACTGTACCTGCACAAAACTTGTAGCTGTCTTCTGACAGTCGTTCCACCGTAACGCCCAATCCCTGCAACAATTCGATCAGTTTATTGACGTCGAGGATGTCGGGCACGTTGTGTATCGTAACTACCTCGTCGGTGAGCAACACGGCGCTGACAATTTGCAACGCTTCATTCTTGGCCCCTTGAGGGTGTAAATTGCCTTTTAACGGCCGGCCGCCGATTACTTCAAAACTGTCCATGGATGCTGGATGCTAGGTGCTGGATATTGGAAATTAGAAATTAGAAATTGGAAATTAGAAATTAGAAATTGGAAATTGGAAATTGGAAATTAGAAATTGGAAATTGGAAATTGGAAATTAGAAATTGGAAATTGGAAATTAGAAATTGGAAATTGGAAATTAACCCAATCGAATCAATCGAATCAATTTCCTCAGTTTTCTTCATCTCCAAATGATTCTCCTGATTTTTTGGGTTTGGGTTTACCGGTTTCGTCCAGTTCATCGTTGTAGATGTCTGGTGAAAAATCTTCTTCGTCGCCGGGGGCGCCGAGGGTGCTTTCGTAGGCGGCGCAATTGGTTTCGATGCCCAGGTCGCCGGGAGGCCGCACAAAGCGGGCATTAAAATCATAACCTGATTTAGGATCTTTTTCCAGGCGGTTGATAAAATCCGCAAAGATAGGTCGGGCAAGTCGGGCGCCTTGTCCGTCCGACAAGCTCAAAAAGCGAATCCAGCGGTCTTCGCCGCCTACCCAGGTGCCGACGACCAACCGTGGGGTGATGCCCATGAACCAGGCGTCGGTGTAGTCGTTGGTAGTACCGGTTTTGCCGCCGACGTCGCTTTTTAAAGTGTTAACTCCTGGAGCGCCTTTCACGTTGTATCGCAACATTTCCAACATCACCCAGTTGGGTTTGGCGGGAATGGCGGCCTTTTCTTCAAGAATTGAACGATACAATACCCTGCCGTTGCGGTCTTCCACTTTTTTGATAACAAATGGCATTCCGTACATTCCATTGTTGGCAAATGCGGAATAAGCGCCGGTCATTTGCATCACGGTTAAGTCGGCAGCTCCCAGACAAATGGAGGGCGAGCCGGGTGGTATGAAATATCGGCCGTTAGGTTGCCGAACGGAATCAATGCCCATGTTGTTACAAAGTCCGCGTACCGGTTCGGTGTCGCCGAGTTGTTTCATTAAGGCGGCACTCACACTGTTTACGGAGTTTTTGAGCGCTTCTTTCAAATTCAACCGGGCGCCGGAATAGGTGCCGGTGGAGTTTTTGGGCGTCCAGTCTGTCACGTGTTGAAAATTCATAAACCGCCCGGGAATGGTTACCGGTTGGTCGTACACCTCAAAACAAGGGCTGATGTGCTGCTGGGCGATGGCTGTCGCGTACACAAAGGGTTTGAAAGTAGAGCCCACCTGCCGTTGCGACATGATATGGTCGTATTGGAAGTACTTGAAATTAACACCGCCTACCCATGCTTTGATTTCACTGTTGGTCGGGTCGACGGCCAACATACCCGTTTGCAGGAACATCCTATGATACCTCAGGCTATCCATCGGGGTCATCACGGTATCTTTTTCCAGTTTTTGATTGCCCCAGGTGAACACTTTCATTTTTACCGGCGTATCGTATAATTTCTGAACGGCACTGCGCAAACCTTTGTACTGCGCCTTGATTTCAGGCCATTCCTTACTGTCCATCATTTTACGGTAGGCTACGGATTGTGTCGGGGTCACTTCCAGGCGGATGCTGCCGGCTTTTTTCTCCTCCCGAAGCATTCGTTCGACATCAATGTCTCGAAGTTCAAAAGCCAGGCGTTTCTGTACTTTTTCAGCTACTTCATCCATATACTTTGGCCACAGGTTTTGGAACCTGTCGCCACGCCTGATGAGTGACCAAAGGGCATCCAGTCGCCCGCGGATTTCTTCGTCGGTGGCGTCGCCGGATTTGTATTTCCAGGGGTCGCGGCCTTTCCAGACCTGAAAGAAACGGGCTTGCGACTTCTTCATTTGGGCCTGCATAGCCTCTTCCGCATGCCGCTGAAAGGCTGGGTCGATGGTGGTATAGATGCGCAGGCCATCGCGGTAGAGGTTATACTTTGAGCCGTCCGGGCGCCGCGATTCGGGTTGTTCCAGCAGTTTGGATACGTATTTTTCCAGATAATCGCACAAGTAGGGCGCTTTATCGTCGGTGAAAGTGACCGGTTTGAAATTGATGCCAAGGGGCAACACCTTCAGGCTGTCGTATTGTGCTTCCGTAATGACTTCGTTTCTGCGCATTTGCGACAACACAATCCAGCGGCGACGAACGGCGCGGTCGGGGTGGCGATTCGGGTTAAAATAGGAGGGGTTTTGCAACATACCTACCAAAAGGGCGGCTTCCTGAATTTTCAGTTTTGATTGGTCTTTGCTGAAATATACTTCCGATGCAGCGTGTACCCCGTAGGCGTTGTTGATGAAGTTGAACTGATTGAGGTACATCGAAATGATTTCCTCCTTGGTATAGGCGCGCTCCAGTTTCACCGCCGTGATCCATTCCCGTAATTTCATGTAAACCAACTTCCCAAATTTTTGAAAACTGTTCATGCCTTCAAAATCGCGATCAGAATACAACATTTTGGCCAATTGCTGGGTAATGGTGGAACCGCCGCCAGAACTTTGATCGGCCATCAAAATGGTTCGAAACATCACGCGCGCCACCGCACGCGCATCAATGCCGCAGTGTTCGCGAAATCGTTCGTCCTCCGTTGCAATCAATGACGACACCAGGTGGGGGTTCATATCCTCATATGCAACCGGCACGCGGTTTTCAATAAAGAAGCGCCCTAACACTTCACCGTTGTTGGCTAGCACCTCACTGGCGACGGCCGATGCAGGATCTTCCAACTCGCGGAAAGAAGGAATTGCCGTAAAATTGATGCTCAGGAATAGAATGATCATGGCTGCTACACCGCCGATGATCAAACGCCAGCTCCAGCGCATAATTTTGCGGTACAGGGGCATGCGTTTTTCCTGTAATGCAGCTTTTACGGTAATCAGATGTTGCGGCTCCATAGTTTGGTAGAATGGTCAATTGATCCACAAAAGTATGAAGGTCGCGCCTTAAAAAATATTTTGTTTTGAAATGCTCCTATTAATTGTGTCTGTTTTTCTAGCATTCGTATACCTAAGCCTGATTTCAGCGTATTTCTTCGCCTGGAAAAAGATATCAACAATGGCGATTCCTGATGCCTGGAGCCCTTGCGACCAAATTACCGTACTCATTCCAGCGCGAAACGAAGCTGCAAACATAGACGCTTGCCTGGACGCGATTTTTTCAGGTAATTATCCAATTCGTCTGTTCGAAGTGCTGGTGATCGATGATTTTTCAACGGATACAACGGAATTGGTCGTTTCAGCTTTTGCCCAAAAATACCAATTGCCCATCGAACGCTTGCGGGTTATTTCGCTCCACAAGGAACTCGGGCCTGATTTTGAGTACCTGCCAAATAAAAAACGGGGCATTGAAATCGCAGTTCATCAGGCACAGGGAGCAATCATTGCAACAACCGATGCAGATTCTGTACCGCCCGAAAACTGGTTGAAAAATATTGCTTATAAATTTGAGTCAGAACCTTCCCTGCAAATCGTTACTGGGCCGGTACGATGTTTATCGGAAGGCAACTTGTTGTCGGATTTTCAATCGTTCGATTTATTGGGAACCATCGGAATTACCGCTGGAGGCATTGCGCTTGGTTGGCATCAGATGGGTAATGGCGCTAACCTGGCGTATCGGAAGTCCGCTTTCGAGCAGGTTGCAGGTTATTCAAACAACCGGCAGGTCGCTTCAGGCGACGATATGTTTTTGTTATCAAGCATCGCCCGTCGATGGCCTCATGGCGTGGGGTATATTAAAACGCAGGAAGTGGTGTGGACGCAGGCCCAGTCGAGCTGGCAAAGTCTTCTTGCCCAGCGCCTTCGCTGGGGCGGCAAAAACGCTGCGATGCCGGAATGGAAGATTCGCTTGATATTGCTCGTCGTTTTTGTTTTCTGCTGGAGTATCTGGTTAAATGCAGCAGCGGCACTTTTGTTGTCCGGTCACGCCGGCCTGGTAGTTTTCCAATTTTTGACAAAAGCCATGGCTGATTTTGTGCTCATTCGTTCGGTGGGTTTTTATTTCAGACAAACAGTCCCAATCAGCAGGTTCCTCGGCGCATTTTGGGTGCATACCGCATATATTCCGCTGTTGGGACTGTTTAGTTTGGTAAATCTCAAGCCGGCATGGAAAGGTAGGGGTATCGCCTAGCGAATGAACGCAGCGCCACGCAGGTAACTTACTGTGTGGCCTGTTTCCGATTTTTCCACACTGGCATTTTTCAGGACGAAGCGGATGTCCGAATGGGCGCCTTTCAAGGGAAATGACGTGAATTCTTCTGTCAGGTAAATTGTGCCGTATTCCGCCTTTTGTAACAGCCAGTTTTGCAGTACAGGTTTCAGGTCGAACGAATCCTGCGATGTCGTTTTATCGTCTTTTATTTGCTTCCAGATCAAGTGGTCACCTGCGTCATTGAATTTAAAAT
>JAEUUR010000166.1 GCA_016787465.1 Saprospiraceae bacterium
GCCGTCGGCCCACATATAAAAAGCAAAACAGCGGTAATCAGAATCAAAGGGTGAAATAAATGTCTTTTGTAAATGGCACTCAACCGGGTCACTTGCCGGATTGTATTGGAAAGTGATCGGGTTGTTGGTGCGATTTACGCCCGGCGTCGCGGCTGTTTGCCCCCAGGCTACCACGGCAAAATACAAAGCGCCAACCTGATGGGGTGTTGCGACGAACAATGCCTCGTTTTCGGCGAGTTGGTACAAGCCGCCGTTTCCGTTTGGGATCAGGTAGGTAGCAGATGTGTCTACTTGTTCGCGCAGGGCAGCGGGGCCGTATTCCTCCTTAAAAAGCCGACCTACAAGGGACGCATCCGCCGTGTTGGTGAACGCAGTTGGTTTTGCATACACCGCATAGGTTTCGGGCTGGGGAATAGAGGCTTCCCAGACGATCCACACCTGTCCGTCGGCGTACCAAGCGCGCACATTCGTTTGAGCGGAAAGGGTGATGGAAGTAAAAATGAAAAGTAATAAATGGAAACGATGTTTCATTGGTTGGGTTTTAGATATGGAACAGACATAGGCTTACATTCCAGTGGTAATTGGCCAGGAATAAAAAACGCCCGCCAAGTGTGACTAGGCAGGCGTCTAAAGGTTTAACCTTTTCAATGATACAGTTCTATTATTTGTATATGGTCATCAGTTTAGGCATACTAAACCTGCCATTACTGTTGACCGCCGTTAATTGATACACATAATTCCCCTTCGAAAGCCCTAAAGAAGAAGGATTTACTACCAATTGATATTCGCCTGCTGATCTGGAGTCCTGGAGCAGGGTGGCAACTTTTCGTCCTGACAAATCCCACAGTTCAAGTGTTATTTCGGAAGGCTGTTTCAAAACGAACGGAATGGTAGTTTGATCGATATACGGGTTTGGAAAATTCTGGCCCAGTTCAAACACTTTTGCCGTTTCCTTTTCAATATGACCAACGCCGGAAGTGCCATTGCCTTGCACGGCTACTTCGATGTAGGAATCATATCCTCCTGTGGTTGAATTAGGCGTCAGGGTAACAATTTGGTAGGCATAACCGTCGGAGAAAATATTGTCGTTGGCAAAGGTAGCCGGGTCGGCGCCTTTGGTATAAATCGCCGAATTTGCCGCATATATGGCGTTTTTAGTCGGTATGTCGAATGAAAATTGAGAAATAGCCGAATAAGAAGAGCTCACATATACCTGAAAGTGGATGTGGGTAATCCGGCCCGTGTACCAACCCGGGAAAATCGTGACAAATTCAACCATGCCGTGGGAATCGGTAAACTGGTAACCGCGCAAATACGTAGTATTTAATCCACCTTGGTTTTGGTTATTGTTGTATCCGCTGTATACTCCGTCTTTCGTGCAGTGCCAAATATTTACACGTACATTGGACATCGGCAGGCAGTTGTCCAAACCAATGATTTTCATTTTGACATTCAACTGCACACCTTGTTGTGTTTCCCGAATATCCTGTCTGAAAAAAGTAGTATTGGCACTCAAATCCAGTGGGAATGGCCCGGCAGTTTCTGATGGAATCAATACGCACACATCGGGTGGCATCAAAAAGGATTCCTTCGCTAACGATTTTGTGATAGGCATGGTTAAACCCAACCCTGCCAAACCGGCGCCCCTCAAAAATTCTTTTCTGTTCATCGTACAAAGATTTTGTGTATTAAGATAGATGCTTAAAATGCTGCACCGACAAAACTGTGTAGCAAGTTTGGTTTGGTAAAATTGGAAAGGAAAATAAATGATCGCTGCCGCCGCTTGGCAACGACTTCAGATAACAACCATGGTCAATAAAAAACCGAAGGGTTGCATGGGAGGTATCCTTGTTTTAAAAAAATCTAGGTTTTCAGTTTTCGGCCAATAAACCGAAGCACCGACCCCGTGCCGTTGTGGTGCAGGCCTTCCTGCAATTCAATCACTTTTTCCTCCAGAAGGAGGATTTCAAAGGGCTGAAAGTCGTGTTGAATTTCTTCTGCGGAAAACAACATGTGGATGTCTCTGGGCCCTCCAACGCGTTCATCCCGGGTCACATATTCCAGGTGTTTTTTGCTAAACGCTTCGAAAATTACGATGCCGCCGGGCTTGAGGTAGGTCGCCAATTGTTGGTGAAATTCTGACTTGCGCTCCGCCGGGAAGTGCGCATAAATCAGTCCGATCGCTTCGAATTGCCCTTCGGTGTAGGGTAAATCTTGAAAGGAATTAACCAGGTAATCGATTGCCACGCCCAATCGTTGGGCCAAAAGTTGAGCCTTTTTTTTGCCTTCGGCACTTTGATCGAAAGCGGCTACGTTCCAGCCTTTTTGGGCGGCATAAACGGCGTTGCGACCTTCGCCTTCGGCCGGGAATAAGATGTTGCCGGGCGCGAGGTCTTCCAGGGCGGCTTTCAGAAACAGGTTGGGGGTTTCGCCGTAGGCGAATGCTTCCTGGCGATATCTGTTATCCCAAAAATCTTGCATGTAGGTTCTATCGTTGAACAAGTAAAACAGCCGAATCAAACAATGGTTTCTGGCAGCTGGGGGTGTAGTGCTTTTTTGCAGAACGTTTTGCCGGGTTGAACGCCGTCGTAGGAAATCAGGAGTTGGAAGGCGCCGGGTTCGATGCGCAATTCCTGTTCAAATGCATCAAAATCGAAACTGATAGGGAGCGCCAGATAACGCAATTTCACTGTTGCAGCCTGTGGTTGTTCCTGTTGAAAAGTTTCAATCAAGGCTGTTTTTTGCCAGGCATCCAATTCCAAAAGCTGCCTGGGGCGCGGTCGTACTTTTTGATAAAGACAATAATCCAGGTCAATCAGTTCGTGCAGGATGCGATCATGCCTGTATTCAGATTGGGCATATAGCACCAGCCGTTCGTACACATTGGCCAGGGTATATTTGTGAAACTCATATTTCTCACCGAAACAGGCGCCCAAACCCAAGAGAAAATCGAAGACACTGTATCGCTCAGTCACATATTTCAAGGTTCGGATGGCGCGTGGCTTGTTCCAGTAGATCTCCAGGGCATGTTCTACCAGTTTCAAACGGGCCAGCTCAATTTGAGAAAGGTAATTGCTTTCGATTACCTCGTAGGGCGGCTCCGGGTCGAACACAAACCCGTGTTGTTCGTATTTTTCACGCACGGGCGTGCCTTTCAGAAATTTCAAAAAACCCATTTGCAACTCGGGCGCATACAGGCGAAACACCGTTTCAAAGCTGTATTTCACATCGTCCCAGGTTTCCAGTGGAAGCCCGACGATCAGGTCGAGGTGCAATTCCACTTTGTCGGCAACCGCTTCGATGATGGCCTTGGTTTTGTCGAAGTTTTGTTTGCGGCTGACTTCCAGGTTGACTTTTTGGTTGACGGTCTGGATGCCGATTTCAAAACGGAACAAACCTTTGGGTACGTGTTCCTGAATGAATTTGATGATGTCGGGGTGTAGAATATCGGCCGTGATTTCAAATTGAAACACATTTCCGGGGCGGTGGTGATCCAAAATAAAACGGAAAATGTCCAGCGTGAAATCGCGCTTCATGTTGAAAGTGCGATCCAGAAATTTGATCACGCGCCCGTGTTCCATCAAATACAACAAGGTTTGTTTGATGTGCTCATCGGGCAGGTAGCGCACTTTGTTGTCGAGGCTGGCCAAACAAAACTCACATTTGTAAGGGCACCCGCGCGAGGTTTCTACGTACAACACCTTGCCTGCCAGGTTTTCCGGCGGTTCGTTCCGCCAAGGGCGGATATCCCGAAACTCCGTCAGGTCGAAAATGGCCGGGTCGGAAAAATACCGGATGGAACCGTCGGCGTTTTTACTGATCAGGTTGGGAATGTGGCCTACATCGGGCCAGGCGTATAAAAATGCCCTGAATGGCGTTTCCCCTTCGCCGGTAATGATGAAGTCGACCTCCGGTCGCTCGATCACATCCTGCCAGTCGTAGCTCACCTCAGGACCGCCGAGCAATATTTTGGTCGATGGTTGAATGGCCTTGATCTTTCGTGCCGTTTCCAGGGTTTGGGTGATATTCCAGATGTAACAACTGAAAGCCACCACATCGAATGCGGCGCATCGTTGTGCAATTTCATCCCTATCGTGGTGGATCGTAAACTCCTGCCACTCAAGGCCCGGCCAATCGCGGTTCAGGTCGTACAGGAGGCGGATCGCGAGGTTCGTGTGGATGTATTTCGCGTTAAGTGTGGTGAGCAGCACTTTCATGGAACTGCAAAGAACGGAAGGTACGCGCAATTGGCGCGAGATTTTTTAAAAACTCAGGGTTGAAGTCAGGTTTTACAACTCTGTTACATTGTTTTACATCCCAAACAGTTATCTTTTTGCGGAAGGCTGCACCTTTGTTTCCTTGTTTCACCAAACGATTTCATTTCTTGCACATGATATTCCGCAGATTGATTTTTACCGTATTAATTTCAGGGTTGTTCGCCTGCAACCAGGCGCCGGAATCTGTTCAGTCCGCTGAAGCCGGTATCCTCACGAACGAAGCGCAAGGCGCTGAAAAACCTTCTGTTGACGCCGGGATTGTTTTCCAATCGCTGGACGGCGGGAATACCTGGCTGGATGTCAGCGCCGGATTACCCGAAAAGTTTCGCCCGGAAGCCGTGTATGTACAAAATGATGAAGTGCTGGTCAGTTGTGAATCCGGATTGTTTCGCGGAGTAAGTCGACCAAACGCGGCGCCCGGTTGGCAAAAGAGCCTGAACATGAACGGAGCCGTTTTTGCGTTGTATCCCGGAAAAAAAGGGCCATATGCCTGGGTATTTGAACGCGGTTATTTTCAACAAATTTCCAGCCTGGATATCTGGCAACCTGTGTTGATGCCTTTACAACACGACCGGATTTACGAAATATGTGAGACCAATTCCGGTGTAATATTCGCCGTCGGAGAAAAGGGGATTTTCAAATCTCCGGATGAAGGAATTACCTGGAAACAGGTGTACACAGACGGTGTGGTGATGAGCCTGATGGAATCGAACGGCGTGTTGGTGGCCGGTGGCGTAAGAGGAATCCTGCGTTCGACGGATGGCGGGGAACATTGGGATACGGTGCTTTCGGAGGAAGGCCTGGCGCAAATTAAATGCCAGAGCCAAGGACGGATTTTAGCCATTACCGCGGGCAGCAAGCCTAATTCAAAGGGCATGACGGAACCGAACACCCCGAATCGATTGCATATGTCGACCGATGGCGGAATTACCTGGCAACGCATCGATGAAACGCTGCCGCCCGTTGAGTTCGTGTTTGACGAAGAAGAAAGAAATATCTATAAACCTACCATCCGGGATATCAAAATAGTAGGCGATCAATTGTTTTGCAGCCACCAGACGGGGCTTTTAAAATCATCTGACTGGGGAAAAACCTGGGAAATCGTTATCCCAACGGAAAAGGACTGGATGTTTGAATTTTCGGTTTCCGGGAAATCGATTTATGCCATTAAAGTGTTTGCGGCCGGCTGTTGATCCAGTTTTCAAAAGACATTTCAAATTTGATTTCGTTTTTGCCGTGCATCCCGGTTGGAGTCCATCCGGCTTTTCGGTAAAATCCTTCTGCTCTTGTATTTGGCGCCGTACCAAGCCATACAGGGGCAGTTGTTTTTTGGAAATACCAGTTAAGCATCGTGTCGTGGAGCGTTCTGCCTATTCCCTTTCCTTCGTATTCTGGCTTCAAAAAGAGCGCCCAGATGTTGTTTTCCAATATATCCACGACAGCAAAACCGACAATGTTTTGGTCTACTTCGCACACCCATCCTTTGCCCCTGGCAAATAGAAAATCCACATAGTCATCGTGTGTGATCAGGTTTGGATTTGACAGCGCGTTTTCACGCACGGAGTTTCTGACAATGTGCATTTGATCGATATCTAGCAGTTGTGCTTCTCTGAAAAGTATGGCTTGCGGATTCATGATTGTTTAAGTAATTTGAATATCGAAGGCTGGATTGAACCATTGCTTCATTTGATGTTATTTTCCAACAACAATTTATCTAACGCCTTCCCTCCCCAGCCTTCATTGAGTTTGGGGTTAATTTTTCGGGTTTCCAGGATGCGCCGGTTGATCTGCTCACTTTGATAGGCGATCAAGGTTTCGACGAGTTTGAGGGATACATGCGCATTCCATTCGTTTTCCAACCGGTCGAACAAAGGCTCGATGAATACGGCTTGTTGTTTCACTTTCGATGTGTACAACGAAATTTGATGCACCGAAACCGTTGCAATTTTTTGCGTAATCACGCGGTTTGCAAAGGCGGTGTCATTGGCAATAATCAAGTTCAACATCGATTCAAGCACTTCCCCTCCCAATTGAACGGAATCAAGGTTGGGTTGGAACCCATCGTTTTGTAACTCGTAGGAGTTGTCGAGATGCCTTTTCGCGTCTTGGTAAGCTCGTCCGGGGTTTTTATTCAGGAGGTATGCAAAAGTTTCCGGTTCGATTAAATTTTCCTCCTCCCATATTTTCCAATACAGGTCGTCGTAAATGGGGTGCCGAAACTCCCGGATGGCTTCGTAGACAAATTCGATGTGGTAAGGCCGGATATCTTTCACCTGCGCCCGGGTGAATGGCGCCATCAATAGCTCCACTGATTTTTGATCCTGATAGGAAGCGATCACTTTGTACATTAGTAACCATTCCTGGGAGAAATATTTTTCATCCAGGGTCTTTTCCAGGTTGGACTCCAACAGTGGCCGGTAAGCAGGGTGGGGGAAGGCCAACATGGCCATGTAGGTGTAATGATAGCCGCTTTCAGGGTTTGTATCCGTATCCCTGTTGCGCAGGATCAGTTCGATGTCTGCTTCCTTTTTGAACCTGGCCATCGCAAGCAAAGCATTTTGATCATGCTCCTTCAAATATAATTCCCTCAATTTCGGGTAAATTTTTTCCGTAGGTTTTGCCCTGAAAATAGCGCTGGATTTTGCAGCCAGGCGATTGGGTTGGAAGATTAACAGACTGTCCAGCATTTCCCGGTTGTGGGAAGTCATTTTTTTTGAATCAAGATCTACGCGATCCGGCGTCATTACATCAATGAAAAAATCGCCTACTTTTTCAGCGCCGCCGAGGCATCCGAATTGGGTTTCTACCAGGGTTGTGTCGTTCAGGTGTTGGAGCAGAATTTCGAACAAATCAGGGTGGTTCTGGTGTGAAAGCGCCCAGAATGCATAGCATCGCACGACGCCGTTGGGATGACGGCACAGTTCGACTAATTCGGCATTAGTCGCCGTTTTTTCCAGATTTTCGAAATTCTCCCATTGTTTGGGTTTAATACCATCATAGTAGACCGCTTCACCCATCAAGGTGTTGACTTTTTCGATTCGATCTGCCAGCTTTCCGGTGCGCCCGGAGATGTTCGCTTGGTTGTAGGCAGGTTGAGCCATGCACAACACCGGCAGAATGGCTAGGATGGCAGGAAGCAGTAGTTTTGTTTTCGTCATCGTTGAAAAAAATTTCCAAATAAACGTTGCATTGCAACAATTATTTGAGGGTAATTTTCATCATAACCACAGATTCTTTCATCATTTTTATGTCAGCTTCCGAGGCGCCCATGCCTTCTATAATATCCGTCAGGTCAATCCATTCTTTCCCATCCGAAAAGCCCTCAATCGCCATCTTTCCCCAATACCTGGATGTATAACCCGGCAAAGCCTTGCCACCACCAAATGCCACAAATCCTTGGATTTCGGGCTGCCCAACTCCAAAGAGGTAAGTGCCTTTTTTTAACTTCATCGGTTTTTTAAATTTGAAGGTTTTCCAGCCGTCTACCTCGCTACCTGCAATCGGAAGGGCTTCGCTTAAAAATAACTCCTTCATTGGTTTGTCTTTTATACTCCAAACAGTAAAGTTGATGGTTGCCTTGGTTTCATCCTCAGATTTACGATCAACTATGAACACTGATACAGATTCGATCCGGACAGTTTTGGTAAAAGTAAATTCCATGCCGTAAAAACCGAAGCTTGGGCCTTGAGCGGATACACTGCCCCAGGTAATGGTTTGGTTTTCCTGAAAATTGGATAGGGTGGTTTGCGATTGAGCCAATGAAAAGAAGCTCATCGCGATCAAAAAAGTAAACAAAGGTTTCATAAAGAAGGTAGTTTGTAGTGGTGTACAAATTTTGACTGTTTTGAGAAGTATGATTGACAAAGATAAAAAAATTGAAGGCTTGTTGTAAGTTGAAGGATATGTAAAGAATCTTAATGGTTAAATATAGTCAAAGAAATTTGACAATAAATTTGCAGTCAAACTATTTTGACAATAAATTTGCGGTTAAAATAAATTAACTTTAATTTTGTTGCTAATGGAAACCAAATGGATCAACCCCCGAACAAACATTGGAAATATAGTTTCGGGTGAATATTACTACCCACGTCCTTTTATTGAAACGTGTATTTGGGAAGAGATCGAAAAAGGCAACCATGTGCTTTTGGCCGCGCCTCGCAGGGTTGGGAAGTCTTCCGTAATGGTGGCATTGACAGAAAATTGCCCTGAAAATACTCGCTGTTTGTACCAGAACATTCAAAGTATAAAATCTGAAGCGGAATACTATCGACGGTTTTACGAACTTTTACTGCATTGCCTGAGTCGATTCAATAAAGGCATAAATTGGGTCAGTCAATTTGTAAAAGGAATTAAAATTGAGGAAATTACCCTCGATGGAGTTAAGTTTGGCGATAAGAGAGACATCAATTTTGAGCAAGAGCTAAAAAGCCTGCTTAATCAGATTGCGAAGAGCGATGTACGAATAGTGCTGTTATTAGACGAATTGCCTGAAATTCTCAACAGCCTGCACAAACAAAAACGTGATGAAGAGGCAGGTAATATTCTCAATCACTTGCGCGAATTGCGACAAAACCCCGATCTCAGGGGCCGATTGAGCATTGTCCTGGCTGGTTCCGTGGGCATACAACATGTGGTCAAGATTATTGAAGGCCGGATTGCAGATATCAATGATTTCAACCTGGTACCATTTGACCCTTTAAGTCGCCAGGAAGCATATCAATACATCAACTGGGCGACAAAAGACGCTACCGTACAATATGAAACAGAATTGGCGGAACATCTATTGGATCAAGTGCAGCATTTCATACCCTATTTTCTAAATTTGATGCTGGATGAAATCAATAAGTCGGCCCGAAGGGTGAATCAACCCGATATTCAGAAATCGCATATCGATGCGGCTTTCACCGCAGTTGTCAAAAACAGCGACCATTTTAAAGAGTGGAAAAACCGACTGAATGATTATTTCGAACCCTTAGAAAAAGCCTATTTGATGGAGGTGTTGATTCACATCGCTCATACGGATGGAATTAGCCCTCAGCGCCTGTTTGATTTTGCTGTAAAACACCAACTGCAGTATAGCTATATGGATCTGGTACACGGACTGGAACATGACGGTTACATTACCGAATATTCAGGACAATACCGATTTGTTTCCCCATTCTTACAGGCATATTGGCGCCGTGATAACCCAGTTTATACACCATGAAAACTTACAAAGAAAATCCTAATTGGTTTATTGATCGCCTCACGTTGTATCAGAATGCAAACAGCAGCCCTGAGGCCATCAAACGTACCTTTTTAATTCGACTCGCCGAATTTGAGCTCATCATCGACGATATTCGTAGTCGTATAAATAGCAATTCACTACAACACGAACTCATACTCGGACGGCGAGGCAGCGGAAAATCTACCCTCCTTCGACGTATACAGATCGAAATTGATGAGCAGCCTGACCTGGCAGAACGCCTCGTAGCTATCAACCTTGCCGAGGAGCAAAACGCCATTTATCGCTTGTCCGATCTTTGGTTTGAGGTGCTGGAGGAACTCGCTATTCGTTTCAAAATCAGCTTAAACCTTGCGGCATTCGATACCTTTGATGACAACCAAGCCTATGCCCGTTATCTCTACGGCGAAATTCACAGGTTGTTGCAAACACAAAAAAAGCGCGTGGTGCTGCTTTTGGACAACCTCGATCGCATCTTGGAAAACTTTGACGACGATGCCCACCTACTGCGTGAAACCTTGCTTAATTATCAGGATATCCAGATTATCGGGGGCAGCACACGCATGAGCGAGCATTATTGGCGCTATGACAAACCGTTTTATGATTTTTTCCGTCGCCACCGTCTACTTGGTCTCACATTTGAAGAAATTCACTGCCTGCTGAACAGTTGGGCAGCTGAAATGGAACTGCCTGAACTGCATGATTACGCCTTGCACTACCGCGGGCGCGTGGAGGCTATCCGTATTCTGACCGACGGTCTGCCTCGCGCTCTGCAGTATTTTATTCAGGTGTTGCTCCACGATTCGGAGCTTTTTGGATTTGATTATCTGCGTAAAGTGATGGATAAAGCTACACCGCTTTATCAGGAACGGCTCAACAACCTTACCCCGCCCCAACGCAAAATTGTACAGGAAATGGCCTTTCACTGGGAAGCGACGCCGACCAAAACACTCGTGGACCGTTGCCGAATGGAAAGCAAAGTCATCTCCTCTTTTTTAAAACAACTGGATCAGTTTGGCATTGTGGAAACCCTTCCCACAAGCAAAAAGAACCACTTGTACCGCTTGTCGGAGCGATTTTTTAACATATGGCTCATTGTCACACAGGGTAATCCCGACCAAAAACGCCGGGCCAGATACCTCACCCTGTTTTTAGAAGCCTGGTATGATGAAGCCGACCTGAAAGGGTTGGTTAGAAAACACCTGGCCTCGATGAAGGACAAAACAGTCTCCTACGACAAAGCACTGGTACTCAGCAAGGGGCTAGCACAGTCGAAATATATGACGGTGGAAGAACGCGACCATTTGATTGATTACACCCTTGCATTGAAGCCGGAGGGGGTGAATGAAACTGAGTTGCCGAGGAAGTTCGGTGAAATCAATAAGGAATTGACCGAATTATATGGAACAGGTAAATATGAACAGTTTTTGAAGTTGATGGATGAAATTGAAAATGAAGAGGACGGTTTGAAATTTTATGGGAAGGGACTTTGTCTGGCTCATTTAAATCGTTTTAAAGAAGCAGAAGAATATTATGTTCTTGCATTTGAAAAAGGGCATATTGATGCTACTATAAACTTAGCCAACATATATTTCGATCTGGGAAATTATGTAGGAGCAGAAAAATTATATCTACTTGCTATTGAAAAAGGGAAGGTAATGGCGTTTTTTAATTTGGCAAATTTATATTTGAAGACAGGTAGGCATTTTGAAGCAGAAAAATACTATTTAATAGCTATTGAAAATGGGGAGGTAAATGCACTCAATAATTTGGCATGGCTGTATTTTACTCAAGAAAAATATACGGAAGCAGAAAAGTTATATTTACAAGGAATAGAAAAAGGGGACGTCGAAGCTATGTTTAATATTGCAAGAATGTATTCAAATCAAAATAATTACATCGAGGCTGAAAAATACTACTTACAAGCAAGTGAAAAAGGTGATGGCGAAGCTATGTTTAACTTAGCATTATTGTACTCAAAGCAGAGGCAGTACGCTGAGGCTGAGCGATACTACTTGCAAGCTATTGAAAAAGGGCAGATAAATGCATTAAATAATTTGGCAAATATTTATGTCATTAATGAAAAATATGCCGAAGCTGAGAAATACTATCTTGAGGCCATTAAAGTGGAACAGGTTAATGCACTAAACAACCTCGCAATATTGTATGCCAAAAATAGGAATTACACAGGTGCTAAGAAGTATTACCTATTAGCCATTCAAAAAGAACAAGCAGATGCGTTAAACAATCTGGCAGATTTATACCGAAGTCAAAACAAAAACCCCAGGTTGGCTTTGGAGTATATTAACAAATATAGCAGCCTAGTTGAAAATGTTTGGAGTTCATGCAACCAACTCCTCATTGAAATCTGGAACGGCATCTTCGATCAAGTGACTGAACGCATTGAACAAATTATCGAAAACACGTACGAAAATGATATTCACTGGTTTTGGGAGAATCTGCTTTACCACCAACAAACCCAACTTGTACTTTCCTTTTTTGAATCGGAAAAACACGGCCCAGCTTTGAGAGATTGCTATGTGCTGATTTATTACACAACCCGCCTGCTGGCCGGCCAAACGGACGACAACCTACAACTGCGGATTCCCCCAGAGGTGTTACCTACTGTAGAAGAAATGATTCAAAAAATAAGGGACAAACAAACCTTTTATGCAAAAGAACCGCTAAATGAAAGGGAATAGTTTTGATTTTCAGCCGTTTGTTGACAAAATAGATGCCATCTATATCAGCATAAATAAAATCAGTTTCCTTTATGATGCCGATCATTGTTACTTTGCAGGGGAGATCGTTCCTTGCAACAAAATGGAATGATCGTTCTCAAGAACTCATTTCCCTTTCTTTTTACACGGATCAAACAACATAAATTATGGAAAAAAATGGAGCGGCAAAATGCCCTTTCACAAGCGGTATTTTGAAACACGCAGGAGGCGGTGGTACTTCCAACCGCGACTGGTGGCCGAATCAGTTGAAATTGAATATTCTACGCCAAAATTCCGAACTGGTTAACCCGATGGGTAAATCGTTCAACTATGCAGAAGCGTTTAAATCACTCGACCTGGCTGCGGTCAAAAAGGACATCGTCGATTTGATGACGAAGTCGCAAGACTGGTGGCCGGCCGATTATGGTCACTACGGACCGTTTTTCATCCGGATGGCATGGCACAGTGCGGGTACTTACCGTATTTCCGATGGTCGCGGCGGTGCAGGCTCGGGTACGCAACGCTTCGCGCCCCTGAACAGCTGGCCGGATAATGCCAACCTCGACAAAGCGCGTCTGTTGCTTTGGCCGATCAAAAAGAAATACGGCAAAAAACTATCCTGGGCCGACCTGATGATTCTCGCCGGCAACTGCGCCCTCGAATCGATGGGCTTCAAAACCTTCGGTTTTGGCGGCGGTCGTGAAGATGTTTGGCAACCGGAAGAAGACATCTACTGGGGCGCTGAATCGGAATGGCTGGGCGACAAACGTTATACCGGCGAGCGCGAACTGGAACATGCCCTCGCTGCCGTTCAAATGGGTCTGATTTACGTGAATCCGGAAGGCCCTAATGGAAACCCCGACCCGATCGCAGCCGCTCGTGATATTCGCGAAACCTTTGGCCGTATGGCGATGAACGACGAAGAAACTGTAGCGCTGATTGCCGGAGGGCACACTTTTGGAAAAACCCACGGCGCCGCTGATCCCAGTAAATATGTGAGCCGCGAGCCCGCAGCAGCCGGTATCGAAGAGCAAAACACAGGTTGGAAAAACTCCTTTGGCAAAGGCCACTCGGAAGATACGATTACCAGCGGACTGGAAGGCGCCTGGACCACCACGCCTACCAAATGGAGCAATAACTTCTTCTGGAACCTGTTCGGGTATGAGTGGGAGCTTACCAAAAGTCCCGCCGGCGCTCACCAGTGGATACCCAAACACGGAATGGGAGCAGGCACCGTGCCTGACGCGCACGACCCATCGAAACGCCACACCCCGGTCATGCTGACTACCGACCTGGCGTTGAGGTTTGATCCTGCTTATGAAAAAATCTCAAGACGATTCCTCGACAACCCCGATGAGTTCGCAGACGCTTTTGCACGCGCCTGGTTTAAACTTACCCACCGCGACATGGGGCCGCGCGCGCGTTACCACGGCCCGGAAGTACCAACGGAAGAACTGATCTGGCAAGACCCGATTCCGGCCGTAACACACCCTCTCATCGACGCACAGGATGTAGCTGCCCTGAAAGGCAAAATCCTTGCCTCTGGCTTGACTATTGCTGAGTTGATTGCAACGGCTTGGGCTTCAGCTTCCACGTTTAGAGGTTCGGATAAACGCGGCGGCGCCAACGGTGCCCGAATTCGCCTTGCTCCGCAAAAGTACTGGGCGGTAAACAACCCAACCCAATTGTCGAAAGTACTGGATACGCTGGAAGGCATTCAAAATGATTTCAACAGCGCGCAGTCGGGCGGCAAACGCGTATCGCTGGCTGACCTGATCGTGCTGGGCGGTGGCGCAGCTATCGAAAAAGCGGCAAAAAATGCCGGCAAGGAGGTGCAGGTGCCTTTTAAACCTGGGCGCGCCGACGCTTCCCAGGAGCAAACCGATGTGGAGTCTTTTGCCATCCTCGAACCTGTAGCCGACGGTTTCCGCAACTACGTCAAAGCGCGTTATGCAGTTGCCGCTGAGGAATTGCTCGTTGATAAAGCTCAGCTGCTCACGCTCACCGCGCCAGAGATGACCGTACTGGTGGGCGGCATGCGGGTATTGAACACCAATTTTGATCAATCTAAACATGGCGTATTTACCAACCGCCCGGAAGCGCTTACCAACGACTTTTTTGTGAACCTGCTCGATTTCGGCACCAAATGGAGTGCTACGTCGGATGCCAAAGAAACCTTCGAAGGCCGCGACCGTGCGACAGGCGAAATTAAATGGACAGGCACCCGTGTCGACCTGATTTTCGGCTCTAATTCCGAATTGCGCGCCCTCGCGGAGGTGTAAGCATGCGAAGACATCCAGGAG
>JAEUUR010000571.1 GCA_016787465.1 Saprospiraceae bacterium
TTTCTAATTTCTAATTTCTAATTTCTAATTTCTAATTTCTGTTTCCTAATTGCGGATAGTCACTATTTCTTTTTCAGTTATTCAAACAAACACCTTTGTCTAGTAAACATGAATTCAAATCAATTCGGTGGAAAAATCACCGACCAATGGAAGTCCATTTATGAATCATCCAGCAATTGGAAAGGCGGTGTTTTCCAAAATCTGGTGGAAACTAAAACCGCCATCAACTGGCGTCAACTGCCTGGTATCCTCTGCAAGCAAATAAGAGGTCACAAACAAGGGAGCCCACCTGGTTTGCTCCCGGTTGAAGCCTTCGATAAAGAGCTGTTTTTACAGCCTAGCGACCATGCTAAATTCATCTGGTATGGCCACTCGGTGGTACTAATGCGCCTGCAAGGCCACACCCTTTTGATCGACCCGATGCTTGGAGGGGATGCTTCTCCGATAGCCCCAACCAAGACCAAACGGTTTTCAGACAACACCTTGCAAATCGCGGAGGCACTTCCTGAGATTGACCTCATGCTCCTGACACATGACCATTATGACCATCTTGACTATGCAAGCATTCAGCGGTTAAAATCAAAAACCAAACGATATTTTGTGGCGCTGGGCGTGAAAAGGCATCTGATCCGTTGGGGTGTGGAAGCGGACCGCATCACCGAATTCGATTGGTGGCAAACAGAGGATTTTAAAGATATTCAAATAACGTTCACGCCGACACGGCATTTTTCCGGAAGAGGGCTTTCATCTATTGCTAAATGTTTGTGGGGTGGTTGGGTTTTCAATTCGCAATCGGAAAAAATCTGGTTCAGTGGAGATGGCGGTTATGGCAACCATTTTAGTGAAATTGGCGGCAAGTTGGGGCCGTTTGATTTTGCGTTTATGGAATGCGGACAATATTGCGACGACTGGGCCGAGATCCACCTCTTTCCGAAGGAAAGTGTGCAGGCTGCCCTCGACGCGGGTGTAAAAGCTGCCATGCCCGTTCATTGGGCAGGTTTCAAATTATCGTATCAACATGCCTGGTACGAACCTGTGGAGGAGTTTATTCAATATGCTCAACAACTCGAGTTGTCATATACCACACCGAAATTAGGTCAGGTTTTTTCTGTTAATGATGCATCAACCCACCATTGGTGGCAGGCCCATAAATAAACTGCGATGGCCCCGAAATAGCTGGACTAAAGCAGTGCGTTCGTACTCAATGAGTGAAGGAAGCTCCGTTCAGAAACCATTGTTGCGCCCCTTGCAGCGGTAACGGGACGACGCAACTTTTCTTATCATTCAAAGGGGACACCCCGTATCCGGGAAGTCATTTTATTAATTTCAATGAAAGCAGGTTGCATTTTGGGCATTTTAGGTTTCAATCAACCACCCATCTTAAGCATTTCAATTCCCTGCCACCTGCCAACACAACAAAATAAACTCCCGCGGTTGCAGGCGTTTTTATGGGCTGCTGGAACCGCTCGCCCGCCCATTCGAATCGCTCCTTCCAAAGCGACCTGCCGATTGCATCAAATAATTTAACTTCAACCTCCTGAACACTTATTGACTCTATAATTAATTGCGAATCCGCGCCTTGCCGCACTGGATTAGGTTGAATTCGGGCATCCCAGCCATGAGCAGGCAATTGTCCCACGGATGATCCGAAACCAACCTCCGCAAGCATCATTTGCGTGCATCCCGCGCCATCTGTCACTGTAAGCGAATAATTGCCGGGCGCGACGGATGTCAAGTTCTGAGTAGTATCTCCGTTGCTCCATAAATATGAAAATGGACTTAACCCACCAGAAGTATGCACAAAAACACTGCCGTCAGCATGGGTCGGGCCGCTGGCATGATTTAATGAATCGAGTAAAATACTGAACGGAGGGATGCTTCCTATTTGCACAGAGTCAACGGCCGTGCATCCTCGCATATCGGTAAGTGTTACTGCATAATTTCCAGCTGTGGCAACTATAATAAGACTATCCGTTTGACCATTGTCCCAGAAGAAGGAATAAGGTGGTGTACCTCCTTCAACCAAGGCAAATACCGAGGTGGTTCCATCTGAACATAAAGTCAAGTTATCTGCTGAAGCATCCAAAAGCAATGAGAGCGGCTCGGTAATCAAAACCACCCCTGCCCCGGTACAACCAATAGCATCAGTGATGGTAACGATATAGGTTCCGGCACTAAGTCCGATCAGTGTCGTATCGGTTTGACCATTTTGCCATAACCAGGTATACGGAGATACACCATCGACTGGTAAAACCTGAACTGCGGCGTCCTGCATGCCGGCACAAGACACCATGGTTACGGTAGTTTCCAATTCAAGCTCTCCCCGGGTGGTAATTGACACCGTGTCTACATACGTGCATCCCGTACCTGACAAATCCGTCAGGGTGACATAATAATCACCCGGTTGAAATACTTCAATAATTGAGGTTGTTTCCGTAGTCGACCATACAAAAGCAAATTGGCCGCTCCCACCGAAGCCACTTGCCTGGATGATACCTGGGCCGCCTTCGCATGGAATGAGGCTTGTTTGAAAGCTCATAGAAAGATCATTTTCAACGATTTGCACGGCAATAGAATCTACCCCGATACAACCCTGGGCATCGGAAATAGTTACAAAATAGGCAGCTGCTTCTTCAGGATAAATGATGGCTTCGGTTGCTCCATTCGACCAGAGGAACATATAATCTTCTGAACCGGACTGAGCTGTGATACTAGCGGGTGTATCGCAATCTCCATGTTGAACATACAAACTAACTTGAGGTGGCGGAGACTTTATAACGCGCACCGAATCGGTCACAATACAGGTTCCATCTGAAGCCGTCAGATAAATTGTGATCGATTGTGCAGCCACCACATCCACTTCAACGCAATCAGCACAACTTACGGAATCAGAGGGATACCATTGGTAGGTCGCGAAACCTGGGATGGCCAGATGCACTAACTCCCCCTCACAAACGATTTGCTCATTGGGCAAATCAAGGGCAACTGTCGTATTCAATTCAATTTTAATAGTATCTGACTGAACAAAGCCACATTTATCTTTGGCTTCGACCCAATATGTTCCTGGTGAAAAAGCGGTAAAACTGGATTGAGCAGAGCCGTCATGCCACCGGTAGCTTGAAAAATTAGTTTGAGCGTTCAGTTCCACTACTGAATTGTTGCAAAGCAATACGTTGGGCCCTAAATCGAGTATCGGAGGATTGTGTTGAAAAATGAACGATATCAGGTTGTTCTCATAATTACACTCCTTTTGGCCGGTGGAAGGAAAATCGGCCGTCAGATTAAATGGTTGAGGCAAGTTGCCATTGTCATTGGCTATTGCAAAAATTTCAGTATTGTAAGCAGCCGGAATCATCAAATTGAGATCAAAACATGCGCCTTTCTCCAACGCTTGGGGTAGGTTAATGGGAGGAACGAGCAACGGCGCCGCAGTGGTTGTAGGGTTTCCAAGGTAAAAGGATATGGGTGTGCCGGGAGGAAGAGTTGCACTACCCTGGTTGCATATTTTCAATAGAAGCTCAAAACTATCGAAATGACAGGTGATGGTTTCAAAAAACAGTTGGGCGTCGGGCACCTTTTCGCGAAATGCAATTACTGAATCTGTTGCCGTACCTTGTACTAAATGGGTATTGTACGGGCGTTTTCCCGATCCCGGAATAGGCGCCTCAGTCCAATGTTTTTGTTGTACGGCCGGTACTGTTAAGTCATCGTTGATGTTGACATTGAAATAATTGTACTGATTCCAGACTGAACGAGCCGGCATCCATGGCCTGCTGTCGCTTTCAAACACACTAATACATCCGTGATTCGGTGTTCCCGGAGCAATTCGAATTCCGGATACCACTATTTCTGCCTGGTTATCGTGATCAATATCCGCTACGACAGGGTACTCATCACCTGTTCCACTTGTCAAAGGGAAACTTGCCCACTTTCTATGCTCATCCACACCAAAAGGGAAGGGGGAGGGGCCTCCATACAAGATGCGTAGATTTTTTTCATCGCGATATGCAATTTCCAACATGCCATCGCCATTAAAATCGAAAGCGCTGGCTGACGTTCTGCCCGATTGCTCCTCCGTCGTAAGCGTCCACCAAAAAGGTGAATTTGGGCTTTGAGTCGCTTTGTTTTGATTAAAACAGAAGAGTTCATATTGTCCTGCAACAATGATTTCAGGCATATTCTTCGAAAATCCTGCTTTTTTGTCGTCGAAAACATTGGCGATCAATATTTGACCTCCGGAGCCATAAATGCCGCTTATGTCGTTGGTGGCGTAAAATCTTTGTAGTCCTTGTCTGTTCCAAACCGCTACTCCATTCGAATAGGTGCTTCCGGAACCTCGCCTAGTATTTAAAACCACCTCCGGTGAGCCATCCAGGTTGATATCTGCTACTGCGGCAAAACCATCCGCGTACACCAATGAAGAAGGGTCAACGGAATTCAAATTGTATTTCTCCTTGATTTGAAGCCCATCTCCATCTGTAGTTGACAAATCGACCGAATAAATAGAATAACCTGCTACCAATTCGAGTCCGGCGCAATCAGGATCGCCGAAGCATTCCGCCGTCGACAGTATATCGGATGCGGTGCTACTCACTAAAGAGGTTCCTGCGCTGGAATACCCGTTTGCGGCAGTTCCACTCAAAACCAATTGGAGATCCGGAGCATTCGGCGGGTTCAGGGTGAGTTTAAAAATTTGGGATCCGATATAAATTTCAGGTACGTTGTCGGAGTCAAAATCAGCCACAGAAAGCATGCCTTTGGTATATTTTGTGGCTTGGACGGAAGTTGCCCAAAGTTGCATGGGCGGGTCGCTGTTCGGATCAAACTGGGTGAAAATGCGAATTTTTTGATCACTGCACAACGCGATCAGCTCAGGAACGCCATCACTGTCGAGATCTGCAAGGGTAAATTGGGAAGGGCCTTGCCAGCTCAATATTCCAGGCACAGCCAAAGTTTTAGGAGAGTCCTTGTCGCTGCCGTCACCCTGATAAATGTAAATGTTTGCTTCGTTCGGTACTCCACTCCAGCCTGCCATCACAACTTCTGGAATACTATCAAATTGAGGATTCAAGTTTCCTACTAATGGTGTGGAAGTGTCGAACATCTGCAAACCTGTTTTCGTTTGCCAACCTAATTTCATGGCAAACTCAGGCATATCGTAGTCGACGAAACATTCTACCGTATCAATCGGTGCGCAATGGCAATCATCGTCAAAGCAGTCAATGAAAAAATCACCATCGTCATCGATTTGATTATCACAGATCTCGGGGCATGGCATTACTGCGGCACAAATGGTTGAGCCCGTCAGATCATAGTTGAGCAAATTAATGGGCAGGGGTTGTAACTGGAGTGTAACCGAGCTTACATTGCTAAAGAGCTTTGATTGTTTTGGGTGGAAGTTTTCAACCTCTGTATTTGGCGTTTCGAATGGCAAACAACTCATGGGTGTCGTACCGTCCTGAAAATTGATTAATTTAATATCAAGGAGGTAGCCTTCCGAAGCAACTCCGCGCACACGATTCGATTGCCATGTTGGCACTAAATTGACCGTTTGATAAGAGGGTTCGCTCCATTTGCGTTCCCATACAAGTTTACCATCCGAGTCGATTCGTTGCAAAAAATTGCCAATGTCTACATTACTTGAATTGGCCCTGGAATCCATAAAAAACCAACCTTTGTTATTGGGCAAGGGCCTCATGGATGAAGTTTTAAGCAATGAAGGGGCATCTAAAAGGTATTTTTTGGCCCAAATGACTGATCCATTGGCTGAAAAACGAGCAAGATGTTTATAGACATCTACCCCGGTTGGAAATTTTTCATCCACCCAAAAAGCAGAAAAGCCGCCATCCGGATGCACTGCAAGGTCAAGATTGGAGTAATACTGCATGTCTTCATTTGGGAAGTAATACAAAAATCCATTCAACGCAACTCCACTTGTTTGATTGAACCGAAATATTGAAATAGAAAATGAGGAGGTCATAAACGTCCCGGCACTCATCAATAAAAAATCTCCCGAGCCATCCGTCGCGCGCCGAAGCGAAGCTTGACTACCAATTTGATTGAACCTTTTAGCCCAAAGGATTTCCCCATCTGCCGAGATTTTTACTAAATATCGTTTCTGATCATAATTGTCGCTGTAATAAATCCCCATCGAGCCGTCGGGGTTTACTGCCAACATCCTATTTAACTCTTGAACCGGATAATAATCTGAACCCGTATTTTCAAGTGTTTTTGCCCATATAAAATTGCCGGTCCCGTCAATTTTGGCTATAACCATTTTCAAATCCGCCTGACCAATGAGTATAAAACTACCATCCGGCAACACTTCAATTTGGTTGAAAATGCCGTCATTGTCCAATACCTTATTCCACAATAAATTTCCCAATCCATCCCATTTTGCCACCATGGGTTTACTTTTTTGTGCGCCACAATAGACTACCGTACCATCTTCCAACACAAGTATATCGCGGCCCACAAACGGTTTTTGGGTAGAGGTAAAGACCTTTTGTACTGGCTCCGGAGCTAGTCCGCAAGGGCCATTGATTAAGACCCAAACCGTTGTATCGGCACTACACCCCAACCCAGATGCCTTCAACGTAACAGAATAAGAGCCTGTTGCTTCAAACAAATGACTCATGTTTAAACTGCTTGATACTACCTGG
>JAEUUR010000573.1 GCA_016787465.1 Saprospiraceae bacterium
TTTCTAATTTCTAATTTCTAATTTCTAATTTCTAATTTCTAATTTCTGTTTCCTAATAGCGGATAGTCACTAAATTTTTTTTCAATACGGTAAGATTTTGATCAATTGAACGATTGATATATTGTAGAAAACACGGGGAACTTTCAAATTCCAGGATACGTTTTCTATGTAAACCATCATGTCATGCAACGTTTTTTAGCCGGCTAAAAGATTGATTGCATGCAGGAACTAATCCCCAGGAAAGCTTCCCACCCTAATCCTCAAAAAACGCCGCGCGGCATTCGGTTCGCGCTTCGCTATTCCCGCTTACGGTGAATTTGATCCATGATGAACAGTCCGGTTCTTCGTGCAGTCTGATGACCACCTGACTCGTATTCCTACTCGCTTGGTTGGCTTTTAGGCCGCACAGGTAGCGCTATTGTTTGGCGTTTGCCCTGGCTGTGCCGTGCCGGATTTCATCGCCATTTTTTTTAAAACTCAAAATTCAATTTCAATGAACCATTCCATTAAATCTGCTTTTCAAACCTATGCAAGGTTGTTCGTTTTGGCCATGTTGCCAGCTTTTTCAGCTTTTACAACCGTACCTGAATCACCCAAACCAGCATTGGCGGTGTGCACTTGTGCAACGCCTCAAGTGGCTAAAACGGGCCAGGCGCCAGGTTCGATCACCTTCGCATGGAGCCCGGTAAACGGAGCAACGGAATACCAGGTTTGGTACGTGCGGAAAAGCGACAACCACATGAGTTCGCCAAGCACCACCACCGCTACATCGCACACGTTTTCAGGATTGACGGCAGGTTATTATACCTTTTATTTCGTGGCGGTTTGCGGCAACGAAAGTTCCGGCTACGTGATCATTGAAGATTTGGTGATGTAAATTGATCAGGGTATGCCGCTCATTTCTCCGGATTTCGGGCGGCATACCTGGCTTTAT
Source organism: Saprospiraceae bacterium (assembly GCA_016787465.1). Taxonomy (GTDB): domain Bacteria; phylum Bacteroidota; class Bacteroidia; order Chitinophagales; family Saprospiraceae; genus M3007. Next base: position 935 of record JAEUUR010000573.1, read on the forward strand.
AGTTAGCGGTTTTTTCCAAAAGCCAATCCGGGAGGTACAAATGTTTAGCCTCCTCAATTCGTTTGACGATCAATTGTTTGGTTGATTTTTGCGCCAGCAGCATTTTGACGATCAATACATATTTAAGCGTAGCTTTGGTTGCGTCGGAGGAAGTGGAGCGGCGCATTAATTGTTCTAACTGGTAACAAACTTCAAGCACTTTGTCGGGGTCGTCGCCGATTTCATACCGGTTTCTGATCAGCAATATTTTAGAACGCATTTGATCCAGGAGCACTTTAAATTCCACATTTTCAAGTAGTTGAATCACTTTTTGGGATTCTCTTTTTTCATTGGCCAAAAGTGCCTGCACCAAAATCAGGGAATCTTCCCGATTGGCTTTTGGGAGCAGGTTGCTGTGGTTTTTGATAAAGGATTCGGCCCAATTGGACTCGGATGCCTGACAGGCGATCGTTACGATGTTGCCGAAAGTTGTGGAAGCGATTTCTCCATTTTGTCCGTAAACTCCAAAATCAAGGCCGACGCGATCCATAAGGTGGGCTCTTTTAAAAATCTCCCTGGTGGCGCCCTTTTTTCTGCTTTGAGCGGCGCAATATGCATGGACATACCGGACGATGTAGTACAACTCTGCCGGGTCGATCATGGCGCCGTGGATTTTGAGCAGCGATTCCAGCTGAATGAAGTCGGATTCGCTACCGGTGTCGGTCATCCGCCAAAGTGCATCATACACGGCATGAAGCAAATGGTATCCGGTGGTGATTTGGGTTGGGCCGTTGGCAGTGGTATGGTCAAATTTTTTGATCATACTTTGAACGCAAGCCAGCTTCAGGCGCTGAATTTCAGTGCATGCATTCATGAGTTCGGCGCAGGTTTGTACTTCTTTCAAATTTTTTAGCGGCGGTTGAGCGCTGAGGTAATCCCAGTAAAAATGACCGGCTATCCAGTGCGGAATGGCGTCGTCGGCTTTTTCGAACTTGGCCTTTTGGGTTGATTCGTAAAATGCGTTCAATTCTTTATGATAGGCTTTTTTGAGTCCTTTTTCTTTCAAAATGCTTAGCCAGAGCGCCTGGTTGGCCAATTCATCTTTGCGGGCCTTTTCGGCAATCAGAAATTGTTTGAGCCAGAGAAATAATTCGGAGGCAGTATTTAACAGCTTTTTTTGAGCGTTTGGATCAGTATGGTAAGGGGTGTTGAATATTTTTTCATAGGCGACATGCGCACTTATTTTTTCTTTGTCGTCGAGCTTGGGGTATAAGCCCCTCAGGTAGTCGAACACCTGAAGTGCAATTTTTTCGCCACCATGGTTTTGTTTGAGGTGTTTATGGAAAGCGGCAATCTCCTTTTTGTCGAGTTTTTTGAGTAGAGAAATCAGCTTTAGTTTGTGCATAAAACAAAATTTTCGAAAAAAATCAAGCAGGTATAAAATAATTACGGGGAAAATTACACCTAATTTTATCTATTTTGTATTGTTTAAACGATAAATTTATTTGTTTAATGGAAAAATAGTTCGGGGAAAATGATAAAAAATCAATTTGTTTTCATGCGGATGAAATACCGAACATTGCATCAACTTTTTGACACCAGATACCTAATCCCAAAAAACCTTTTTTGGGAACCAAATAGCTGACCCCTGTGAATCGAAATCACAGGGGTTTTTTTGTCAGTTGGTGTGGGATTGAGCAAAATAAACAGCAACCTTTGTATTTACGGCTATTATTTATGATCCTAAAAATCAATAAACCAATCTATGTAACAGTCTATTTCCGTTACAAATGCAAAAGGAAAACAAGGAAGCCCGTTTAAAAAAAATGACAAATCTTGGAATCTCCCAGTTAAAGGAGCATTTCAATTACTCTCAGAAAACCATCCTGGACAAATTAGAAACCTTGGGTAGCAGTATTTCCACTGCAACTTTATCAAATATTTTAACAGGTAAAAGAACCGTCGGGATAGTAAAACTTGGCAGAGTGGCTAAAGGGCTGGAGGAAATATTAAAAGCAGAATTGGATTTGAAATATGATTCAGAAAAAGGTGAATTTATAAAGTTAAACTCAAAAGATTGGCAACCGTATGTAATACCGGGAAAGGCAATTATGACACCGGATCAACCAGATATTCAAATATTTTCAAACGGGCGTATAACCGTTCAGCAAAAAACAGAATTTATTGCGGAAGCACGGAAAGAAGTGATTGAGGTAGGTGCGCGATTAAATTCATTTTCCAGTTATTTTTTCTCTCAAAATGAATCAGAATATAAGAACCATATCATTGCGTTGTTAAAAAAAGGGGTACACATTCGCAGTTATTTGTTGGACCCGGTTTCAAAAGAAGCTATGATGTATTTTAATGACAGGGCAGAAGTGCTGCCATTAGAAAAAGAATCGATTGAAGATATGAAAAAAATTATTTATAAACTGAAGCTGGTACAGGCGGAATTCCGTAAAATGAACCTCGCAGGTAATTTTGAAATTTACACCTACAAACACATTCCTTTTAGCCAATTTTTGATTGTTGACGGTGCGGAAGTTGGAGGGAAAATGATGATGTCACATTATTTATACGGTATTAAAAGGGCTGATTGTCCGGTATTCGAAATTTCCAGGGCGAATCATTCAAGGTTGTTCAAAAAATACTGGGAGTCCGTACAATTATTTTTGAGAAATGCCCAGCGACTTGATTAGCGATATTATGAGTTAAAACCCCTGCAAAATTTACGTAAATTTAGATAAATGACAATAAACATAGAATGGCTCTTTTGAGCTGCTTGCCTCCCTGCAACTTTGCTCCAGAAATCTACAGGTGAGTATTTGAGGTTGGCGGCGCGCGAATTTAAGCCCCAGCCTTTCGTTTTCGGGAAATAGATTACGGTCATAAATGACTTTAAAAATTGCAGTTCCAGTGGTTTGAAGCCACCGGAGCCACTGAACCCGATTGCCTTCTGAAATGCTCGCCTTTCATCGATTTTTTAACTTAAATCATTCATACGATGAAACGCAACAGTTTTTTTGGAGTACACAGGCAATTCAGCTTTGCCCTGATTTTTTTAGTTCCTCTGATGTTTGGGCTGTTTCCTCCGAAAGCACCTCAAGAGGCAACATGTCTGCCGCCAAATGTTACGATCACCAGCCAATCGCCCAATTCGGTTTGTTTTTCCTGGGATGCAGTTGGAGGCTCAACTGAATATGCCGTTTGGTATGTCAGGGAAAACGACAATTACACCAGCAGTCCAATTTACACCGGTAACACGAGTATTGCATTTACAGGGCTATCAGCCGGTACGTACAATTTCTATTTTACGACTGTTTGTGGGATGGATCGTTCAGATGGTATCATCATTGAGGAGTTGGTAATGTTTTGATTAATCCTGGAAATTAGTCGGCCGGCGTTCAACGATTTCGTTTACGGCCGGCCGGCTTTTGTTCATATTGTTCCGCTTTTTCACGCAGCCAGCCTCTGAAGTAAATTTGTTTATCCTTACTGATCCGTTCAAAGAGGTATGCTTGCGTTACCTTTTTTGAGGAAAGCAACCGAACTATTTGAATGAATTCGTAAACGGCGTTGAAGGGGTCGGAGTGCGGTTTTTTTCGAATTTGTGCGCCGATATCATCGCACAATGGATTTATTGAATCTGAATATGTTGACAGTTCATAGTAACATCGCAACAAGAGACATTTGGCGCGTAATG
>JAEUUR010000216.1 GCA_016787465.1 Saprospiraceae bacterium
TGATTATTCGATTGGACCGATTGTTTGATTATTCGATTGGGCCGATTGTTTGATTATTCGATTGGGCCGATTGTTTGATTATTCGATTGGGCCGATTGTTTGATTTTTCGATTGGACCGATTGTTCGATTACGAATAAATAAATCTGACTATCCGCATGTTTTACAGTAAGATAATTATCCAAAACCGGCGATGTAGACGTAGACAGAGGTTACGCCTCTTCGAGGCGGGTGTATGTAGGTTCATGCCGGAGTTACAAAGGTTTAGCCTCTTCGAGGCTAAAATAGGATCAGGAATTTCAAGGAGTTGATGAAAAATAAAAAATGGGAATTCTGGTGGTTTACCTATGGCCTCGAAGAGGCCCAACCTTTGTAACACAAAGTCGAAATGGAAAGCGGCCTCGAAGAGGCCCAACATTTGTTTAGCCGCCAAAACTCAGATTCCGCCCTTCTGTATAATATGCGGATAGTCAGATAAAAGTTTCCATCAAAAAATCTACTTGAACAATCTATTAATCATTTATTGGATCTTCTTTACAACCAATTTTACTTGTTGCCATGCATCATGTCATAAAAAAGAAAATCCCGAATTTTGGATATCACCAAAATTCGGGATGATTCTTAAATGCTGATTTATTTATTTCTTGATCAAACCTTTCAACACTTCTTCGCTCACTTTTACTGGGTATTCTTTGCGAAGATCTTCGATCCATTTTTTCTCCAGGTAGTCCTGGTAATCAGCCACCGCGTAGCCACGCGCTTCGGCCAGGGTTTTGCCGGTTGGAGGCATAATTTCTTCAATTTTTTGGAAAGAAGATGTTTTAGTGCCCGGGTCAATTTTGCTGTCGGTCATGTCGCCTGTTTTCCAAAGCTGACCCAATTCTTTGTTTTTGTTGCGCTCGTACGATTTTTCGATCACTGTCACCAATTCATTGTCGGGCGTGTTGAATTTTTTCACCACCGCCGCAGAAGGGTTAGATGCCGCAAACGCACGCACATTGTCGATAATTTTGGTATCGTCCGTCTTCAACGAATAGATGCTCACGCGCGCACGCTCGTCCCACTTGTATTTCTGGCTCAGGTTGATGCGGTAATAATCTTCCAGCCCCACAGAGTCGGAATTGGCACGATCCCAAACGTTTTGTTTCAGCGCTTCAAACAGCAGGATTCCTTCTTCATATTCACGCATCAGCGATTTGAACTCCGGGTATTTTTTATCCAGCTGACTTTCTTCAAACTGCATGGTGGTTTCCTCGTTCCACTGGGTGTACAGTTTCTGGATGGTTTCACCGATTGGAATACCGACCCCGCGCATGCGGTCGCGGCTGGAGCGCGCACAGAAATCTTCAAAATCGGCCACGGTATAAGATTTTTCCTTGCCGTAACGCACCAGCAGGTCTTGCGGTTTGGCGGCGTCCGGTTTCCATTTAAAGGTGAGGAAAACGGTGTCTGTTTGTTTGGCCGACCACTTTTTAAACGTTTCAGGAAATTCCTGGTACCCAACATCCTTGCGGATACGAGCGATCATGGTTTGGCGGGCAGCTTCAGAGCGGCTGTCGCGTTTTACCCGGTCAGTAAGGCCGCGTTTGATTTCTTCGAATTTAGCGATGCCCCGGTGGCTGTTCCTTTTAATGACGTGGAAGCCGAGCGATGTTTCTACAGGTTTGCTGAAGTCGCCGTTGTTGGCCAGGCCGAATGCGGCGTCTTCAAAACCTTTTTGGTACCTGTTGATGCCAAAAAAGCCGATATAACCGCTTTTGGAGGCAGTTGCTTTGTCTTCGGTGAATTTAGCGCATACATCCTCCCATTTGCCGCCGGCAACGAGGGCCTGGTAAGCACTGTCCGCTTTCATACGCGCTTTGGCGTGTTTTTCTTCGTTTTCGCCTTTGCGGATCAGGATGTGGCTTACCTCCATTTCACCGCGTGCAGCGCGAAAGCCGTTCACCCGAATCAGGTGGTAGCCGGAACTGGAGCGGATCGGGCCGATCAGGGCGCCGGGTTTGGCGGAGTAAATCGCTTTCTCAATGGCATGGTACCCATCAGGCAACATGGCAGTGATAAACCCTAGGTTGCCGCGATTTTCCTTGGCAGTTTTGTCTTCCGAGCTGTCGGCCGCTATTTTATTGAAATCTGCGCCTTTCTGGATCATTTTTAAAAGGTGCGCCGCGCGATTGTAAGCCGCCAGGGTGTCTTTAGGCGATTTTGTACGGTCGCAAATGATCACGATGTGTGAAATGTCGACATCCTGCTGCATGCGCTCGTACGTATCCTTCACCAGCTTATCGGTCACTTCCTTGTCTTCGAGGTATGATTTTGACAATTGACGTTTGTAACCGTCGAGCTCGGCATTGAGGGAACTGATGGTATCCAGTTTCATATCGCGCGCTTTTTGCACCTTTAATTTGAAATTGATATACAATTCCAGGTAATCGCGCAGGCTTTTTTCGGTGAAATCAGCCTTGTCCTGATTGGATTTGGCGTAGATGTATTTAAACTCCGACACCGAAACAGGGTTGCCTTTGACGGTAAAAAGAGCCGGATCGTTTTGCGCATGGGCGGTATGGAGAAAAAATACCGCAAGCGCTGTAGATAAAAGGTATTTGAACATCATGGGAAAGGTAGAAATGGTGTTTTTTGTTAGTTTGTGAAAACTTCCTTAAAATGGGCTGCAAAATTAGAAAACATGGGAACAAGTGTGGTAAAAGCCCCCTGCTTTTGAAAATGTTAACAGCAAATTGATAATTTAAGCTTTCTCAAACAGCCACCAGATCGGCTTTTCGCGCTTCTGAATTTTATAATGGGTGGAAATATAACGCCGGATGTGTTCAACGGCTTCTTTCGGATCGTCGGTAAACAAAAGTAAATCCATGTCTTCAGCTGAAATGGTGCCTTCGCTCACCATAAATTTCAAATATTCCTGCAAAGGGCGGTAAAAATCGAGGCCCATCACCACAATGGGGAAATGGTGGATTTTGCGCGTTTGAACCAGGGTCAGGGTTTCGAAAAACTCATCCATGGTGCCGAAACCGCCTGGAAAGATCACAAATGCGTAGGAGTATTTAACCAGCAAAACCTTGCGCACAAAAAAATACCGGATCGTCACGAACTTATCCAGATGAGGGTTTTCCGACTGTTCGTGAGGCAATACGATATTGCATCCCACCGACTTTCCACCGGCCTCTTTCGCGCCTCGATTGGCGGCCTCCATGATGCCTGGCCCGCCCCCGGTCATGACCGTGAAACCAAGCTCAGTAGCAATCATGCTTCCTAACCGACGCGCTTCTTCGTAATACCGGTGCCCCTCCTTGAACCGGGCGGAACCGAAAACCGTTACACATGGGCCGACAAAATGCAGGGAACGAAAGCCCCGGATAAATTCCCAAAATACACGGAAAGCGAAAAACAACTCAAAATGCCGCGGATTGGGGCCGTGCAGCCAAATGGGCTCCTCAGGGTCGATTAATTTTTTTTTCATGATGTTTATACGCCGGAATCAGTCAGAACCTGCAAAATGATTGCTTAAAAAGGGTAAAGTTTTGCCGGGGCAAACTTGCAACATTTTAATCACACACTTGCAAACAAGTATTCACCAAAAGAGTTTTTATCATTGCAACCCCATTCTGCGAAACCAACATTAAACCACCCCGCTTTTATGAAAATAGCCGGATTCACCTTTGTTCGTAATGCCTTGAAATTCGACTACCCGGTGGTGGAAGCTATTCGCTCGGTGCTGCCGTTGTGCGATTATTTCGTAGTAGCCGTCGGCAATTCCGAAGATGAAACCCTGGCGCTTATTCAATCAATCGGCGACCCCAAAATTCACATTTTCCAGACGGTTTGGGACGATTCCCTGCGCGCAGGCGGGCGTGTGCTCGCGCTCGAAACCGACAAGGCGTTTCAGGCAATCCCGGCCGATTTCGACTGGTGTTTTTACATACAGGGCGATGAGTGCATCCACGAGCAGGATATTCCGGCCATCCGCTCGGCCATGGAACAATACCTGCACGACCCCAACACAGAAGGCCTGCTATTTCACTACCGCCATTTTTACGGCTCCTACGACTACCTCGGCGTGAGCCGTCGCTGGTACCGCCGCGAGGTGCGGGTGGTCAGAAACGACAAACGTATTTTTTCCTACAAAGATGCGCAAGGCTTCCGCATCAACGACAAGGGTCAGCTCCGGAAATTGAAAGTAAGGCTGGTTCCCGCCCACATTCATCATTACGGCTGGGTGCGTCACCCACAGGCGCAACAGCAAAAACAATGGGGATTTCACCGTTTGTACATGAGCGACGAGGGTGTGCGCCGGCACGTGGGCGATGAGCCCCATTTCATCTACGACGGCTCGGAGCCCCTGGTTCGATTTGAAGGAATCCATCCCGCGGTGATGCAGCCGCGTGTGCAGGCGCAGAACTGGAAATTTGAAAGCGACCCTGCCCGGATGAGGTGGTCGTTTAAGGAGCGTTTATCGGCGTTTATTGAAAAGTGGACGGGTTGGAGAGTGGGAGAGTATCGGAATTATACCAGGGTGTAAGTTTTTTTGGTATTTCATGTAACTTGCCGGCCATTAATTCGCCCTTTACCGAAACCGGTCACGTATCCATGAAATACAATTACACTCTGTTCCTCGCCTGCTTCGTTATTTCAGTCTCGCTGAAAGCGCAACAAACCTACCCAACCCCCGCACCCTCCGATCAGCGCTCCGGGTTGCATGCTTTTACCAACGCAACGATCTATACAGATTATAAAACCAGGCTGGAAAACGCCACCCTGCTTATTCGCGACGGCAAAGTGGTGGCTGCAGGCCTCAACGTGGTGATACCGCCAGATGCCGTGTCGCACAATTGCAGCGGCAAAACCATCTACCCTTCTTTTATTGATTTATACGCCACCGATTACGGGTTGCCCGCCCCGCCGGTAGCAACTCCTGGCGGCCGCTTCGGTCAGCAACAACAGGCCCCGGCGCCTGTCGCTGCTGTCGATACCAAAGGCGCGGCATTCAGCTGGAACGAAGCCCTCAAACCGGAGTTCAATGCCGTGAACTTCTTTGCCAACGACGCCAAAGCGGCCGAAGAATGGCGCAAACAAGGCTTCGGCGCCCTGCTCACACATCGCTCCGACGGCATTTCCAGAGGCACCGGCGCCCTGGTATTGCTGGGCACCGACCGCGAGCACGAGTTGATCGTTCAGGATAAAGCCGCACACTTCCTCTCCCTGCGTAAAGGCGCCAGCCGCAACCCTTACCCCAGCTCCTTGATGGGCCTGATCTCCCTCATCCGTCAAACTTATCTCGACGGGCAATGGTATAAAACAGAAGGTTTCAAAGAAGAAAAAAACCTGTCGCTCGACGCCTGGAATGCCGTGCAAGGGCTTCCTCAAATTTTTGAAGCAGGTGAAAAACTCGATATCCTGCGTATCCAGCGTATCGGCGAAGAATTCGGCATGAAATACATCGTGAAAAGCGCCGGCGATGAATACCAGCGCCTGAGCGAAGTGGTTCAAACGGGTTATTCACTGATCGTTCCGCTGAACTTCCCGGAAGGCTACGACGTGCGCGATCCGTACGACGCCCTGAATGTGCCGCTTAAAGACCTCAAACACTGGGAACTGGCGCCGGCTAACCCAGCCAAACTCCAGGGTTCAGGAGTGGCCTTTGCCTTGACAAGCAACGGATTAAAAGAAAAATCAAAATTTTGGGAAAACTTGCGGAAAGCCCTCGAATACGGATTGACGGAAGAAAACGCGTTAAAAGCATTGACGTACAATCCCGCCAATTTCATCAATGCCTACGCCAAAATCGGAAGCCTGGAACCCGGAAAAGTGGCCAATTTCATCATTACCAACGGCAA
>JAEUUR010000290.1 GCA_016787465.1 Saprospiraceae bacterium
GGTTTGGTTTTGAGGTTGTTTGAAGAGCTTAAAATTGGTACTCAAACCGCTGAGCGACTGGATACTGATCCAGGGGTGCAAAGCAGAATTGACAAATGGGTTTTTAATGTTAAAATTCACCTCAAAATCGCGGGATGCGGAAATAAGAATACTGTCATTGGTGATCAACTCAAGGTTTGGGTGGTTCGTGAAATACCCAATTTGACTTTTAATCCGATCATGCTGTATCATCGAATCACCGTTCAAACAACCTTCAAATTGCGTGATTAAATCCAGTTGAGAAGAATCAGGATGTCTTAATGTACAATTTGCTTCGAATATCGTGGAAGTGCCCAACATAAATCCTTCGTCGAGTTTAAACTCAAAGGCCGGCGTAAAATCAATGTCCAGCAATCCAGGCGTTTCGGCATAAGGAAGCGGCAGGTCGTTTGTTAGTACCGTACTGTCTTGCAGGGCCAGATATTCCAAATTGACATTAGATACAACTAATCCCGGTGGGGTAGTGATCTTAAAATCATTTAAAGTAGCAAGCGGGCGCACTTCAAAAGGAAACAGATTTTCCCTTGCTATTCGAATGGCATATTTGAATTTTTTTACCTCGATTGATGGCTCACAGGGCTTGATATTGAAAATCGGCATGTTTCTCCTGAATAAAAAACCGGAGTATTGCATGCGTTGAGAAGGGAAAAGCCGCCAGGCAAACAGGGTGTTCGAGTGGTTCATGGCCGTTCTGAATCCAATCAAGGCGGGGTCGGTTTTGCCTTGTGGAATCGGATTGAAGTTCATACCAATTTTGAAACGGGTATAAAAAAAGATGGAGTCGCCCGGTGAAAGATTAGGGAATGGAAGCAATCCTTGCTGGAACAAGTCGTTGAAGTCTGCAAAAAATTCATGGTTCTTTGATGCCAAAACATCTAAAACGTCATTTGGAAAATTATTGGGAATCAATATGTTAATTAAGTTTTTATCATCAGTTTTTATTAAATCGTAAATACTGAACCCAACTGTTTCGCCACTCGCATAATGTATCCGAATGCTATCGTCCAGGAACCGGAATGTGAATGCATTGCAGAAATATTCTTTCAATCCATACGGATCAACCTGGTCATTGTCGGCAGCGCCTCCGAAATCGCTTCTGAATGCTTCGTGATAAATCACCCTGCGTAAAGAGGGTAAGGAACCGCTATCTAACCGGGCACAATAGAATACCTGCATGGTGTCGCCTGCCAGGTATCGGTCTAACCGCACCTCCTCTTCCGGTGCAATGGTATCATCATCGTTAATTCGATCATCGTCCGAATCTTTGAAACCTCTGTTCAATCGTTTGGTTTCAAATTTCCAGGTCAAACCGGCTGGCGGATTTCCATCTCCTGTTGTTTCGTTTTCATTGCAATTGTCCAACACTAAATTGTATTCCGAACAAGTGCCGATACCACAGTCGGTATTGGTAGTAGCAGTAGGAGTCCAATAAGAACGTTGTCCAAGTTTTCCGAAACAAGGCCTGCAATCCACAGCATACACATTGTAAACGCCATCGCCGCCAGACGTAGCCGGAGAACAGACCGTCGTCGAATCACATTTGTAATTAAGGCAAAAATCCATTTGAACATCTTCCGAAGGAAGCGGCAAGGCGTAAATCCAGTGTATGGTATATCCCTGATAAGGCGTACCGGTAATTTCTACGCTCAACGGGCTGATCCCGTTGAGCGTAGTGTTACAACTTGAGTCCAGACTGATGCCTGAAGGCATGGATAGTTCCAGGTGAAGAAAACCATCCGGTTGGGTGAATTTTTTTGATCGAACTTTATAAATGGCGGAGTAACTGTTGCCGCTGAAAAAGCAGTCGGCGACATTTGTTGTGATTCCGGCGTTGATTTTGTACCCCGTATCGGTATATAAAATCAGGGTGTCGGACACAAAACCATTGGAAGGGCAGTCCTTTCGATAAAAATATTCGACATTGATGAGCGCTTCCAATTGATTGCAGGCATCTGCACAACTCAGCAAGTCAAAAAGCAATTGAACGGAATCCTGGAGCAGTACCAGCGGAACATTAACAGATACCTCTTTTGACGAACCTGGATTGCAGTCAAAATCAGGATTTAACGTAGTCAGGTTGGGTGAGATAGATGTGCTGACGCCATTACTTTCAACGATTCGAAATGAGTTCTGGTCAATGGAATTTTCTTCATATTTCGTGGGAATTGCAAATTTTACAGAAACATTGGTGGCATCAGCCTGGCCGATGTTTTTGATGCTCAGGCCCATTGTTGCGCCTACAACTCCACAATTATCGGTTATCGGGTTGCTAATGCGCTTAAAAGACAACTCTTGTACTTTGGTAGAAGGATGTACCAGTATATGAGCTAATACGCTGTGTGAATCGCAGGTGTCGCCGGCGCATCCCCAACCTACGTTCAGGTTGGAGGGTAGCAAGTGTTCAGGGAAGCCACAATCGGTTATAATGATCTGTTCGGTGAAACAAACCTCTTCATTTTCATCGAGCCATTGGTCGTTATTCCCCAATGAGGTAAAAAGACTTTGACTAATAAGCGCTTTGTATTGAAACGGCGTGTTAAAGAGTGGAGTAGCATTTTGAACTGAAACCGAAATGCCCATTGGATGGGAGTCTTCAAAATAAATATCGCCGATTTTCCCCAATCGCGTATTGGTTACACAAATCGTACGGTAAAGGGTATCAAACCGTTCTCCTTCCATGAGCAAATCGCTCACTCCGGTAATAATAATCTGACCTGTTTCAACTACAAACCCAAGCGTGGATGCCGAAACGGAAACATTAGGTGCCGTAACAGCCATCTGGATGAAAAACTGGGTACCGGTATTTACCGCAACATCGGCCCTGCAATCGGCGCGGATGATCAGCCTGGCCTCAACGGAGGCGCCGCCAGGAATGGCCGGCAAACTGAAAACAGGAACGGCCAGGTTGCTGATGTTTTGTTCGGTAACATTCGAAACACTGCCCGGAAGATAGGTGAGCCCATCCGGCAAGGTTACGGTGAGCAAAGCGCCGGCACTTAAAAGGCCGCCAGTGTTTTGAACGACAATGGTCATCTCATCAGAACCGCAAACAAATAGTCCGTCTGGTTTTACTGATGTAATAGAAAGGGTAGGGGATTGTGCGGTTATTGGGTTTGAGAAAATTGCGAATAGTACCGCAAATACGAAGGAACAGTGCTTAAACATTGGGTTGAAAGTAGTTTTTGAACAATAAGGGACTGGCGTACATTGAACTATGAGTGGTGTATCGCACCAAAAGAATTCTAAAGCCGAAATGTAGGATTAAAAATGAATATCAAAAAATCAAAATCGAAAGTTTGGCAATTTGATTGAAAAGGGGCAATTAAATTGCCAATTCACCGGATTGTGTAAAATTTGAAATTTTACAAACAAAATTGAGGCCAAATCGCCGGCCGCGCCCAACTTAAAAAGAAATGGTAATTTTGCCCCGGGTTGCTTCGCGGTGTTTGGGTTTGAAAATAAAGCACTAATGAAGTATCCAAAAATTCTTTGCGTTGACTATAAAATTGATCCGTATTGAGCGTTTTTAGAAAAATTTGGCTGGTTTGGGCAACTACGGCATTCTTATTACTCATGTTTTTAAGTATTCCCGTAATTGTATTCAACATGGTTTTTAGTCCAGGAGAAAGGGCATTGAACAGGAATATTTATTACCTGCATCATATTTTTACTCCCTCGTTCCTGGCAGTAGTTGGCATCAGGCTACAAGTTGAAGGGAAAGAAAAACTTAACCTGAGCCAGTCATATGTGATTGTAGGCAACCACAGTTCAGCGCTCGATTTTATCGTAAACGCGCACGCATTTCCGGGCGTATTTCGCTTTTTGGCGAAACAGGAATTGCAAAAGATCCCGATTTTCGGATGGGTAGTCAAAAAAATGTGCCTGACAGTTGACAGGAGCAGTGCCATGAGCCGTGCGCGTAGCGTCGTAGCGCTCAAACAAAACCTTGCAAACGGATGGAGTATATTTATTTACCCGGAAGGCAGCAGAAATAAAACCAACGACTTGTTAGCACCGTTTTACGATGGCGCTTTCAGGATCGCTATTCAAACCAAAGCGCCAATTGCCATTCAAACTATTTTGAATGTAGCGGCGGTTGCCGGTGAAAAAGCTGACGGTTTACAACCAGGGGTTTTAAAAATTGTATGGGAAACGCCTATTGAGACCGTCAATTTAAATGATACGGATATTTTGACTTTACGCGACGAAGTAGCCGGTCGCATGCGCGCACGCTTGCATGCATACAAATCCGCTCTTCATGCGCCTCAGTAGGTTGATCAAACTGGTTGCCAAAGTCTATTCAAAAAGTTTGGTGTAATCGTTGTTTTCTTCTTTGGCTAATTCCTTGGGCGGATTATTCAGATCCAAGGTTTTATCAGAAGTTGTCTTTTTTGATTTGCCATCCAAGGCAAGCAACGGACTTTCTTTTTCCCAGTTTTCCAACAACTGTAAACCTTCGTCTTCGAATACGCCATTCTGGAGGTCGATGGACGCCATTAAATTCCGGCTTGTATCCATAAACCGCTCCATTTCACCCACTTTTTGACCTACATCATCGGCAAGTTCTTCCATGGCCATTTCAAACATTTCTTTTTTGTCAGGATCTCCTGAAAGGATGTTCATGGCTGACTTAATGGCGCTATGACTGGTTTTGATGGCTTCGTATTCCTGTTCCTTTACCTTTATCTGGTCTTTAGTATCTTCCAGCAACAGCTCGGAATTTTCGTACATTTTCGTTAGAATACGGTACAATACATCCATTCGTTTGTAGAGCGTATCGTATTTGGCATTGGCTTCCTGCAAACGGGCTGCTTTTCTGGTAGACAGTGTCAGGTTTTTTTCGTCGTTTTTCTTTTTTGCCTGCTCAGCAACGGTCAGGTTCTTTTGAATTTCACTGATATTGCCATCCATAATACCCTTTAACTGCCGCATTTGGCCGCGCAATGCGCCGATTTGTTTGCTCAAATTTTTGAGGTTCGACTCCAGATCATCCAGGTAGGATTTTAAAATGGAAATCGGGTCAATTCTCACAAAGATTCCGGTGATCCATCGCATGACGGATTTATACATGTACCAAACCAGGTTTCTGGTTTTAGGGTCGAGAATGACATATATCACAGCAGCCAAAGCTGCGAGCATGCCGGCAAGGGCAATGGTATTTTCGGCTTGTGCAATTAAAAATGGGAGAACCCTGTTCGCGAGCACACCGGCCCCAAATAACAAGGCGACCAGTCCGATGATGCCGGTAATCCCTTCAGGGCGTTGCCAGAATGATTTTTGGTTCATAATAGTTTATGCAAATTCTCAATATCTCGGTCGATATGTAATAACAATGCCTGGTGTGTTTTTTCGAAGGCAGATTTGGCTTTTTCCAGCTTTTCCGATTCAGCTTTTACGGCGGTTTCAGCTTGCTGAACGTCATTCAGGTAAGTGGCAAGTTCATCCTGAAGCCGGGCAATTTCTGTTTTGTGGCGTTCAATTTGGTCTTTCAACCGCGCTATTTCCTGGTTGCGGCTTGCTACTTTTACATTGCTCTGATTTTCAAGCGCTTGTGCAAAATGTGCTTGTTCCTTTTCTACCAGATTTCGGTAATATCCGGCAGTTTCAATGAGTTTTTCTTTGGTCAAACCCAAGGTAGAAGCGGTAGTGAATGCACTTTTGTAAGCCGTCGCTTCATCCTGGTTCAACGCTTTAAGTTGGACAATGGCTCTTTTAAACTCGAGGTAATCAAAACCCGGCAGGTTGTTTCTTTCAATGGATTGCGTTAGAAATTCCAAACTGCGGTCGTCAAGTCCTTCTGTTTCGAACAATGATTTGGTAGTTACCATGGTTGGGTATAAATGTTAGGTTGGAGCGTTAAGAATCGTTGTGAATTATTGCGTGATTCAATCTTTTATTGAGCAAGAATATGCGACATACGCAATAGGTCTTTGTTGAGCGGTTTACTTTTTGAAATAGCTTCCAAAAACGGGGTGTAATGGATGGTGTTGTTTTTGATCCCTGCCATGACACCGGATTTACCTGCAAGCAAACCTTCCACGGCTGAAAAACCAAGCACAGATGACAGTACACGGTCGAACGCTGAGGGCGAACCACCTCTTTGCAGGTGCCCAATAACAGTCACCTTGATGTCATCATACAAGTTGATTTCAGCTTCTACTTTTTTAGCAATATCGTACACCGTACCCATGTGATTTCCTTCTGCAACGATAACAATACTGAAAAGTTTGGCTCTTTTGGCGCCTCTTTTGAGCAACCGCACCAAATCATCGATAGACGTATCTTCTTCCGGGATTAACACGCCGCCCGCTCCGCCTCCAATGGCAGTGTGCAGGGCAATGAATCCGGAGTGCCTTCCCATCACTTCTACAAAAAATAATCGGTTGTGCGAATCGGCCGTATCCCTGATTTTATCTACCGCTTGAATCGAAGTATTCACCGCCGTATCAAAGCCGATGGTAAAATCGGTGCCGTAAAGATCATTATCGATGGTGCCGGGTATTCCGATCACCGGAAAATCAGGGTACTCTTCTATAAATTTTGTCGCTCCGGTAAAAGTACCGTTTCCGCCGATTGCTATAAGTGCATCGATGTCGTTATCAACAAGATTTTCGTAGGCTTTTTTTCTGCCTTCGGGCGTCATGAACCGTTGGCTGCGGGCAGTTTTGAGGATCGTACCGCCGCGGTGAATAATGTTACTCACATCGGTGGTTTCCAGGCGTTTGATATTGCCGTCGATCATGCCTTCATAACCGCGCATGATGCCATAAATGTGCAAATCATTATGCACAGCATTCCGGACGATGGCACGTATAGCTGCATTCATACCAGGGGCATCGCCACCGGAGGTGAACACGGCAATTCTTTTGATATCTTTTAACTTTTTTTCTGTCATGCTCCTAAGTCGGTTTCATGCCGGTGGTAATCAGCCAGCGGGTAAATGGGTTTTCTGACAATATTTCCCAGTTTTAATTTTCTTTCATCCAGGCATTTTTCCAAAATGGACTGGAAATGGTGTGCAATAGAGCCTACAAAATGAATAGGCACATGCTGGTAGCCACTGTATTTACAAACGTGTCGATCTAAAAATTCGCCAAGGCTGTTCGAAACAATGCCATGCACAAATGGATGAGACATGTGTTCACCCAAAAAACGGGTAAAAGTAGCCAGGTAGGTATTGGCGCCTTTATCGTACACTTTGTCTTTGATAAAATCAGGCCCTTCAGGGTAGGCAGCATTAAAAGCTGCGTTCAAATCGGTTGGTAATTCACGATAAAACCAGGCACGTAGCAAAGCTTTACCCAAATGGGTGCCGCTGCCTTCATCGCCAAGCAGCCAGCCGAGCGACGGTACATTGTCTAATATTTTTTTTCCGTCGTAATAACAACTGTTTGAACCGGTACCGAGAATACATGCAATTCCTGCATGATGCCCACAAACAGAACGTGCGGCGCCTAATAGATCATGTTCAACTTCAATCTGTGCGTTGGGAAATGTAAAACGCAATGCTGCGGCAATGATCTCAGCGCGGTGGTCGTCATGAACGCCTGTGCCATAAAAGAAAACCTCCTTTACCAGTTCGGGTTTCAGTTTGTGTATCAGCTGGTCGGCCAAAATTGTTTTGATCTCTTCCGTCGAGTGGAAAAAAGGACTGAATCCAACCGTATTTTCAAGTTGCTGGTCACGCCCGCCATGAAGCAATAACCAATCACATTTTGTGGAGCCGCAGTCGGCAATAATTACCATTTGAAGTTCATCTTCGTTTAAAACTCAGTGTGTAAAGGTTGAATAAGGGCTTCAGGACTTCTTGTAAAAAATACACGAATGGGTGCAAAAATAATCTATTCTTTTCAACTGTACCTATTGTAGATCAATTGGCTCGTAAAACAGTTGGTTTTGTTCATTAAACTGACATATTCTTGGAAATACGGCACAACAAAATAAAATAAACAAACAAAAAGTTGTTTTAATGAAACAAAATGTTTATTTTTGTGCGTTCAAATGTTGATCCATTATTTTTGAAAGATGACACAACCATATTATTCGATATCACCTTTCTCCAACCATCATTCTGACGCAGTTAACCTCAACGGTAGAAACAGCC